>NZ_JBSHGQ010000013.1:0-82524 GCF_053617895.1 Microbacterium sp. NPDC055683
GGGACGGCCCCGGCGGCCGCCGGCTCACCGCCGAGCCGCGTACTGCGCGCGCACGACGGGCCGCGGGTCGGCCGCGAGCTCGGCGGAGAGGCGCACGGGCCAGGACGGGCGCTCGCCGGTCAGGGCCCACGCCGCCTGCACGGCGGCGCCCAGCGCGACGTACTCGCCGGGCTCCGGGACGACGACGGGCGCGTCGAGAACCTGCGCCGCGACCGCCTGGACGGCGGGGTTCTGCACCGCGCCGCCCACGAGCAGCACGCGGCGCGCCTCCACGCCGTGCGCGCGGATGGCGTCGAGCCCCTCCGCGAGGCCGCACAGCACGCCCTCCACGGCGGCGCGCGCGAGATTCTCGCGCGTCGTCGCCGCGAGCGTCATCCCGAACAGCGTCGCGGTGGCGTCGGGCAGGTTCGGCGTGCGCTCGCCCTCGAACCATGGCTGCAGCACGAGACCGCCCGCCCCCGGTTCGGCGGCGAGCGCGAGCCGGGCGAGCTCGGCGTGGTCGACGCCGAGCAGCGCGGCCGTCGCATCCAGGACGCGCGCCGCGTTGAGAGTCGTCACGATGGGGAGGAACCCGCCTGCCGCATCGGCGAACCCCGCGACCGTCCCGGTCGCATCTCGCACCGCGACATCCGTCACCGCGAAGACCGTGCCCGACGTGCCGATCGACACGCCGATGTCGCCCGCCCTGGCGTCGAGCCCGAGGGCGGCGCCGGCGTTGTCGCCCGCGCCCGGGGCGACGACGAAGCCCGGCCCGTCGACGTGCTCGGACGGCCCGAGCACGCGCGGCAGCACGATGTCCGCGCCGTCGCGACGCAGGGCCAGCGACAGCAGCTCGCGGTCGTAGGAGCCGCCGGCCGGATCGAAGTACGCCGTGCCGCTCGCGTCGGAGCGGTCGGTCACGAGCTCGTCGAGGACGGGTCCGAGGCGCGAGGCGCCCGCGGGCCCGTATCCCCGCAGGCGCCACGTCAGCCAGTCGTGGGGGAGGGCGACGGCCGCCACGCGCCCGGCGTTCTCCGGCTCGTGGTCGGCGAGCCAGCGCAGCTTCGTCGCCGTGAACGAGGCGACGGGCACGAGGCCGGCGCGCTCGGCGAACGCCGCTGCGCCGACCTCGCGGGCGAGGTCGGCCGCGGCGGCCGCCGAGCGCGTGTCGTTCCACAGCAGCGCGGGGCGGATGACCTCGCCCGCGGCGTCGAGCACGACCATCCCGTGCTGCTGACCGGCGATCGACACGGCTGCGACGTCGTCCAGGCCGCCCGCGTCGGCGAGGGCCGCGCCCAGCGCCGTCCACCAGTGCGCCGGATCGACCTCCGTCCCATCGGGATGGCCTGCGCGGCCCGTCCGGACGACATCGCCCGTGGCGACGTCGCGCACGACGACCTTGCAGCTCTGCGTGGAGGAGTCGACACCCGCGACGAGGGCCATCCGCTCGCCCCTCAGCGCGCGCCGAGCAGATGCTCGGTGGCGAGCTGCTGCAGGCGGACGAAGCCAAAGCCCTTGCCGCCGAGGTACGCGGCGGCGTCGAAGTCCTCGAACGCGGAGCGGTCGGCGAGGAGGTCGTCGTACGACTCGCCCGCGTTCAGGGTCGGCTCGGCGAGCTCGAGCACCTTCGCGCTCGCGAGCGCCTCCTGCACCTCGGGGTCGGCGCGGAAGGCAGCGGCCCGCTCCTTGAGGAGGAGGTAGGTGCGCATGTTCGCGGCGGCGGAGTCCCACACGCCGTTCTCGTCCTCCGTGCGGCTCGGCTTGTAGTCGAAGTGGCGAGGGCCGTCGTAGGCCGGCACGCCGCCGGGGCCGCCGTTCTCGAGGAGGTCGACGAGCGAGAACGCGTTGTGGAGGTCGCCGTGGCCGAAGACGAGGTCCTGGTCGTACTTGATGCCGCGCTGGCCGTTGAGGTCGATGTGGAAGAGCTTGCCGTGGAACAGCGCCTGCGCGATGCCGGCCGTGAAGTTGAGACCCGCCATCTGCTCGTGGCCGACCTCGGGGTTGAGGCCGACGAGCTCGGGGCGCTCGAGCGAGTCGATGAACGCGATCGCGTGGCCGAGCGTGGGGAGGAGGATGTCGCCGCGCGGCTCGTTCGGCTTCGGCTCGATCGCGAACCGGATGTCGTAGCCCTTGTCGGTGACGTAGTCGCCGAGGAGGTTGACGGCCTCGCGGTAGCGCTCGAGGGCCGAGCGGATGTCCTTCGCGGAGTCGTACTCCGCGCCCTCCCTGCCGCCCCACATGACGAACGTCTGCGCGCCGAGCTCGGCGGCCAGGTCGATGTTGCGGAGCACCTTGCGCAGGGCGAACCGCCGCACCTGCCGGTCGTTGGAGGTGAAGCCGCCGTCCTTGAAGACGGGCGCGCTGAACAGGTTGGTCGTGACCATCGGCACCACGACGCCCGTCGCGGCCAGGGCGCCCTTCAGCCGGTCGATCTGCGTCTGCCGCTCGGCGTCGGAGGATCCGAACGCGAAGAGGTCGTCGTCGTGGAACGTCAGGCCGTAGGCGCCGAGCTCGGCGAGCTTCTCGACCGCGTGCACGACGTCGAGCGCGGGCCGCGTGGGTCCGCCGAACGGGTCGGTGCCGTTGTAGCCGATGGTCCAGAGGCCGAACGAGAACTTGTCGGCCGGGGTGGGGGTGAGCGACATGGGGAATCCGCCTTCAGCGTCGTCGGTGAAATGTTGTTGGCTAGAACTTATCACCATCCGTGTCCGGCGAGCCACTCGAGTCGAACGGGTGTTGAGTTTTGTTCTGCAGAACGACAAACTAGCGCGCATGGGTCGACGACGAAGCCTGCGGTTCGCGGGGGCCGCCGCCGGATGGCTCGAAGCGCTGCCGCTCGGGAACGGACGGCTCGGCGCGATGGCGTGGGGCGGCTTCCCCGCCGTGATCGACCTCAACGAGGAGTCCGTCTGGTCGGGCGGCCCGCTGCGGGACGAGGCGCAGCGCCCCGTCGACGCCGCCGAGGCACGGCGTCTGCTCGAGGACGCGCGGCTCGCGGTCGACGCCGGGCGGGTCGACGACGCCACCGCGCTGCTGCAGCGGCGCCAATCGGCGTACGGACAGGCGTTCCTGCCGGTCGGCCGGCTCGTGATCGCGGGCGGCGATGAGGCGGAGGGCGTCGAGCGGGCTCTCGACCTCTCGACGGGCGTCCATCGCGCGTCGTCGGGCGCCGTGTCGGCCGAGACGTTCGCGTCGGCTCCGGCGCAGGTGGTCGTGCACGCCGTGACCGCCCCCGGTGTCGCCCTCTCGTTCACCTCGCCCCTCGTCGAGACGACGCGCCGTGAGGACCCCGACGGGCTCGTCGTGCGGCTGCGAGCGCCCCTCGACGTCGCGCCAGGGCACGAGCCGACACGTGCGGCCGCGGTCTGGCCACGAGGACCGGGGGAGACCGTGGAGGCCGTCGTCGTGGTGCGTGCACGGTCCGAGGGCGATCGCATGCTCGTCGTCGTCGCGATCGAGTCGACGTACGCGGGGCCGACGGCGCCGCTGTCGTCGGCGGACGACGCCGAGCGGCGGGCTCGCGAGCGCGTCGACGCGGCGCTCGCCGCGGGATTCGCGCGGCTGCGAGCCGACCACGTCGCCGCGCACGGCGCGCTGTTCGACCGCGTCGAGCTCGATGCCGGCCCCGCGCGCCCGGGGACGACGCGCGAGCGGATGGCCGCGGCGCGCGCGGCGGGATCCGTCGCGGCGTCGGACCCCGATCTCGTCGCGACGCTGTTCGACTACGGCCGCTACCTCCTGATGTCGTCCTCGCGGCCCGGCGGTCTCCCGGCGAACCTCCAGGGTCTGTGGAACGCCGACATGCGGCCGCCGTGGAGCTCGAACTACACGCTCAACATCAACACGCAGATGAACTACTGGGCGGCCGAGACGACGGCGCTCCCCGAGACGGTCGAGCCGCTCATCCGCTTCACCGAGGCGCTCGCCGAGCGGGGAGCCGTCACGGCCGCGCACGACTTCGGCGCGCGCGGCTGGGCGGCGCACCACAACAGCGACGCCTGGGCCTTCACCGCCGGCGTCGGCTGCGGCCACGGCGACCCCTCGTGGGCCTACTGGCCGTGGGCCGGGGCATGGCTCGTACGGCACCTCGTCGAGCACGAGCGCTTCGGATCGGCACCGGAGGACTTCGTCGAGGCGACGCTGCGTCCCCTCGCGCGCGGCGCAGCGGAGTTCGCGCTCGATCTGCTCGTCGAGCGGCCGGACGGCTCCCTCGGCACGCTGCCGTCGACGTCACCCGAGAACCTGCTGCGCACGCGCGACGGCGGGGAGACGGCGCTCGGCGTGTCGAGCACGATGGACCTCGCGCTCGCCGCGGAGATCCTCGACACCGTGTGCGCGCTCGGGCCCGACGGCGACCCGCTCGTCGAAGAGGCCCGCGCCGCCCGCGCGCGCATCCCCCCGGCCGCCGCGCGTGCGACCGCGCGCGGGGTCGTCGAGTGGGAGGGCGACCCCGACGCCGTCGACCCGCACCACCGTCACGTCAGCCATCTGTATCCGCTCTTCCCCGGCGACGCGGCCGACGACGCGTTCGCGGAGGCGGCCGCGCGGTCGCTCGACCGTCGCGGGCTCGACTCGACGGGATGGTCGCTCGCGTGGAAGGCGGCGCTGTGGGCGCGGCTCGGCCGCTCCGATCGCGTCGGCGCGCTCGTCGAGCTGTTCTTCCGCGACGCACGCGGCGTCGAGGGAGGCGAAGCCGGCGGGCTCTACGCCAATCTGCTCGCGGCCCATCCGCCGTTCCAGATCGACGGCAACCTGGGATTCACGGCGGCCGTCGCGGAGTGCCTCCTGCAGAGCCATCGCGGCTTCGTCGAGCTGCTGCCGTGCCTTCCGCCCGGGCTCGACGACGGCGCCGTCTCGGGGCTCGTCGCGCGGCCCGGCATCGTCGTCTCGCTCGTCTGGCGGCGGAGGATGCTCGTCGAGGCGCGGCTGCGGGCGCTCCCGGGGCGGGGCGGCCCCGCGCGCGTGCGGCACGGGGGCGCCGACCACGACCTGGTGCTGTCGTCCGACGAGGACACCGTGCTCGTCGCCGCCGCGCCGTGAGCCGCCCGATGGCGCAGGCCGCCCGCGGCGAGCACGTAAAATCCCGGGAGGGATCGCGGCGCAGGGCGACAGGAGCGGGGATGGCGACCATCAGCGACGTCGCGAAGCTCGCAGGCGTGTCGATCAGCACGGTGTCGTACGCGCTGTCCGGCAAGAGATCGATCTCGCGCGCGACGCGCGAGCGGATCGACGCCGCCGTCGCGCAGCTCGACTACCGCCCCCACGCGGCGGCCCGCATGCTGGCGGGGGCCCGCACGCAGATCCTCGCTCTCAGCGCCCCGTTGCGGGCCGACGGCCACCTTCCCACCCATATGCGCTTCGTCTCCGCCGTCGTGGAGGCCGCGCGTCGACACGACCACGACGTCCTGCTGCTCGCGCGCGACGACGAGATCAGCGGCATCCGGCGCGTCGGCGCGTCCTCGCTCGTCGACGGCGTGGTCATGATGGGCGTGGCAGAGGAGGACGAGAGGCTGCCTCTCATCCGCTCGCTGGGGATGCCTGCGGCGTTCATCGGCATCCCCGAGCACGCAGAGGGCGTCGCCTGCGTCGACCTCGACTTCGAGGAGGCCGGGCGCGATGCCGTCGCCCGTCTGGCGGATGCCGGACACCGCGTGGTCGGGGTCATCGGTCATCCCCGGGGTTATGTCGAACGCCACACGGGATTCATCGGGCGCTTCGACCACTCGCTCGGGGAGGCGGCCGCGCGACGCGGGATCCGGGTCGTGCGGCACTGGGCGGGCATCGAGCGCGGCTCGGGTGCCGAGGCCGTGAACGTCCTCCTGGGCGAGGCGCCCGACCTCACCGCGATCGTGTTCCACTGCAACGAGCCCGTCGTCGACGAGGCGATGCGCCGGCTCGCTGAGCGTGGCGTGCGCGCCCCTGCGGACGTGTCGCTCTACGCCGCCGCGGCGAGCTACGATCCCGCCCGGCTCTCGCAGGGGCTGAGCGGGTCGACGCTTCCGATCGAGGAGATGGGCCGCCTCGCCGTCGACGATGTCCTCGCCGCGATCCGCGGCGAGGCACCGGGACCACACCATCGCATCGCCCCGGTGTACGTCGACCGCGGCTCGCTGGCGCGAGCCCGCTCCGAGGACAGACGGTGAGTGTCGCCGGCCGTCTTTCGTCTCGATGAGAGACATAATCGACTCATGAGCGCAGCCACCGGAGGACCCGTGTCGACCTGGCCCGAGCTGCGGGAGGCCCAGCGCGTCATCCTGCTCGACGTGCTGATCCACGGCAGCCGCTCGCGGGCGGAGCTCGCCCGCCGCTCGGGGCTCTCGCGCGCGAGCCTCAGCCGCCTCACGCGCGAGCTCGGCGACCTGGGACTCGTGCGCGAGGCCGCCGCCGCCCCGGCAGAAGGGCGCGGCCGGCCGTCCGACACCATCCAGATCGTCCCCGAGGCGGCCGCGTTCCTCGGGTTCAAGCTCACAGGAGACGCCCTCTACGCCGCGGTCGTCGACCTCGGGGGCGCGGTGCTCCATGCAGAGGGCGAGCCGCTCGTGACGCGCGAGGTCGCCGATGTCGTCGCCGTCATCGCCCGCACAGCCGACCGCCTGCGCTCACGGTTCGCGCGGGTGGCGGCCATGGGCGTGTGCCTCGCCGGCGACGTCCGGCGCGACGCGGGAGCGGGAGCCGTCGTCGTCGGCTCCGACTTCCTCGGCTGGCACGAGGTGCCCATCGAGCAACTCGTCATGCGCGCGACGGGGCTCCCCGTCGCGGTGAGCAACGACGTCCAGGCGCTCACCTCCGCGCATCACTGGTTCGGGGCCGGCGTGGGTGCCTCGTCGCTCGCGGTCATCGGCCTCGGAGCGGGCATCGGCTGCGGCATCGTCGTCGGCGACCACGCCGTGGCGGGCGCGAAGGGGCATCCGGGCAAGGTGGGCCACCTGCCTGTCGGTCGAGGTGACGCGCGCTGCGATGCAGGCCATGCCGGCTGCGTATCGGCATACGTCACGGTCGCGGCCATCCTGCGGAACGCCGGCACCGCGTCGTTCTGGGAGGCGCTGGAGAGCGCGCGCGCCGGCGAGCCCGCGGCGGAGCGGGCGTTCCGCGACGCCGCGGAGGCACTCGGCGCCGTCATCGCCGCCCTCGTGAACCTCGTGGACCCTGAGCGGATCATCGTGACGGGCGAGGGGCTGGCGGTCGCCGAGCTCCATCCCGATGTCGTCGAGCTCGCCGTGCGCTCCCGCCTCGACCCGGCGTCGGAGGCGCCGCAGGTGACGCTGCAGCCGTTCGCGTTCACCGATTACGCCTGGGGCGCGGCGGTGACGGCGATGACCGCCCTGGTCTGATCTCCCGGGCTCGCACATCCGGTCCCTCTGGGTCTCGGAGCGCTTTCGCGCGCCGTGCAGGCGTGAGGATCTTCTCACGTTGACATTTTGTTTCAAAGCGCTACATAATGAACGGGCAACGCCGTGGCACCGCTCTCAACCCGACATCACGCCCGGCGTCCGCACGTCAAAGGAGATGCTCCATGCAGCGCAGCAGAGTCACAGCGGCCGGCGTCGGCCTCGTCATCGCGGGCCTCGCCCTCACCGGATGCGCGGGCGGCGAGGGCGACTCGACGGGTTCCGGCGGGCCGATCACGCTCGAGTACTGGGCGTGGGGGACCACGCAGAAGCCGCTCGTCGACGCGTGGAACGCCGCGCACCCCGACATCCAGGTGCGTCACACAGATGCGGGCGGCGGCTCCGACTCGTCGGCGAAGCTCGTCACCGCGACCCGCGCCGACAACGCACCCGATGTCGCCCTCGTCGAGTACAACACGCTGCCGGCGATGATCGTCGCGGGTGTCGCGTCCGACATCAGCGCGTACACGGGCGATCTCTCCGACGAGTTCGCCGCGGGTGTCTGGAGCCAGGCGACGTTCGACGGCGTGAGCTACGGCGTGCCGCAGGATGCCGGTCCCCAGGCGCTCACGTACAACAAGGCGCGGTTCGACGAGCTCGGCATCGAGGTCCCGACGACGTGGGCCGAGTTCGCGACGGCCGCCGAGGCCGTGCGCGCCGCCGACCCCGACGCCTACATCACCACGTTCGCGCCGGCGGAGTTCGGCGGATTCGCCGGGTTCGCGCAGCAGGCCGGAGCCGAATGGTGGTCGGTCGACGGAGACGCCTGGACGGTCGACTTCGACGACGAGGCATCCGTGGCCGTGGCGGACTACTGGCAGGACCTCATCGACCGCGACCTCGTGCTCGCCGAGCCGCTCCTGACCCCCGAGTGGAACGCGCGCCTCAACGCCGGCGACGTCCTCTCCTGGCCCGCGGGCCTGTGGGCCGCGGGCGTCGTCAACGGCGTCGCGGGCGACATGGCAGGGCAGTGGGCGCTCGCGCCGCTCCCGCAGTGGACAGAGGGGGACACGGCGGTGGCGTTCCAGGGCGGATCGGCCGCGGTGGTCACGACGTCGTCCGAGCACGCCGAGGCCGCAGCGGAGTTCGCCGCGTGGATCGCCACCTCCGACGAGGCGGCGGCGATCCAGATCGAGCAGGGGACCTACCCGGCTTCGCTCGCCGGCCAGCAGCTCACGATCGGCAGCGAACCGCCCCTTCTCATGCAGGGGCAGGACGACTACTGGGAGATCGCCGCCGCGATCGCCGCGGACACGATCCCCGAGATCAGCTGGGGCCCGAACGTCAACGTCGCCTCGACCGCCTTCCAGGACGCCATGTCAGCGGCCGTCACGAACGGGACCCCGCTCGCCGAGGCCCTCTCGGAGACGGAGAGTGTCGTCGCGGACGACATGGAGACGTCGGGCTTCACCGTCGACGTCCAGTGACGTGAGGGCGCGGGCGGCGCAGCCGCCGCCCGCGTCTCCCATCCGAGAGGACCTGCCATGAGCGCCGTCGCCGAGCCGACCACGCATCCCCGTTCCCGCCGCGCCCGCCGTCGCTGGCTCGCGCCCTACCTCTTCCTCCTGCCCGCAGGAGCGCTCTTCCTCGCCTTCCTGGCGATCCCCATGGTGTACGCCGTATACCTCTCCTTCCGCGGCCTCCGGGTCGGCGGCACGGGCCCCTTCGGCGTCCGCGAGGAGACGTGGGTCGGCTTCGAGAACTACCTCCGCACCTTCACCGACGCCGAGTTCCTCGCGGGATTCGGACGCCTCGCCGTGTACGGGCTCATCGCCGTCCCGCTCACGCTCGGGCTCGCGCTCCTCTTCGCCCTGCTGCTCGACCTGCCGCGCGTCAGGGCGGCGCGGTTCTCGCGCACCGCGATCTTCATCCCGTATGCCGTGCCGGGCGTGATCGCCTCCCTCCTGTGGGGATTCCTCTACCTTCCGTCGACGAGCCCGCTCAACTGGATCCTGGAGCAGCTGGGGCTACCCGACGTGGTCGTGCTCACAGGGGGAGGCCTCTATCCGGCGATCGCCAACATCGCCATCTGGGGCGGCGTGGGATTCAACATGATCATCATCTACACGTCGCTGCGCGGCATCCCCGGCGAGATCTACGAGGCGGCCCGCATCGACGGCGCCAGCGAGTGGACGATCGCCTGGCGCATCAAGATCCCGCTCGTCGGCCCGGCCCTCGTCCTCACCGGCCTCTTCTCGCTCATCGGCACGCTGCAGGTGTACGGCGAGCCGACGACGCTCCGCCCGATGACGAACGAGATCTCGCAGACCTGGGTGCCGCTCATGAAGATCTACCGCGACGCGTTCGCGCGCGACGACCTCTCCCTCGCCGCCGCATCGTCGGTCGTGCTCGCCCTCGGCACCCTCATCATCTCGATCGTCCTGCTGCGCGCCACCCAGCGCCGCTCGTTCGGAGGCAACGCATGAGCACCCTCACCGCCCCGCGGCCCTCTCGCGTCGTCGTCGAGTCGAGCATCGCGCCCCGCCGCCGCCAGAAGCCGTCGGTGCTCGCCAGCGCCGTGCTCCTCCTCGGCGCGATCTACTGCCTCGTGCCGGTGCTGTGGGTCGTCATCGCATCGACGAAGACGAACTCCGAGCTCTTCACGACGTTCACCTTCGCCCCCGGCACGGGCCTCCTCGACAACCTCGCGGATCTCTTCTCCTACGGCGGCGGGCAGTTCGGGGTCTGGGCCGCGAACAGCGTGCTGTACGCCGGCGGCGGCGCCGTGCTCTCGACGCTCGTGTCGACGATGGCGGGCTACGCCCTCGCGAAGTACGAGTTCCCGGGACGTCAGGTGTGGTTCTACGCCATCCTGGCCGGCGTCCTGCTGCCGGGCATCACGCTCGCCATCCCGCAGTACCTCCTCATGACCAAGGTCGGGCTCGCCGGCACGCATCTGTCGGTGCTGCTGCCCTGTCTCATCTCGCCGTTCGGCATCTTCCTGGCGCGCGTCTACGCGGCCAGTGCCATCCCCTCCGAGATGATGGAGGCGGCGCGGATCGACGGCGCAGGGGATGTGAGGATCTTCACCTCCGTGGCCCTCCCGATGATGGTCCCCGGCATGGTGACGATCTTCCTCCTCCAGTTCGTCGGCATCTGGAACAACTTCCTGCTGCCGTTCATCATGCTCTCCGACGAGCGGATGTACCCGCTCACGGTGGGCCTGTACACCCTGCTGTCGAAGGGGTCGGGGACCCCTTCGCTCTACAGCCTCGCCATCATCGGCGCCGCCGTGTCGATCATCCCGCTCATCGTGATGATGCTCGTCCTGCAGCGCTACTGGCGACTCGACCTCGTGAGCGGAGGGCTCAAAGGATGACGTATGCACCCGACGCGCTGCTGTACGGCGGCGACTACAACCCGGAGCAGTGGCCGCGCGAGACCTGGCGCGAGGACATCGACCTGATGCGCCGCGCCAAGGTGAACACGGTGACGCTCGGCGTGTTCTCGTGGGCGCTGCTCGAACCGCGCGAGGGCGAGTACGACACGTCATGGCTCGACGAGATCATCGCCCTCCTCGACGAGGCGCGCATCGGGTTCTTCCTCGCGACGCCCACCGCGTCGCCGCCGCCGTGGTTCACGGAGGCGCATCCCGACGCGATGCCGGTCCGTGCCGACGGCGTCGTGCTCTCGCACGGCTCGCGCGACACGTACGCCGTGAGCGCGCCCGCGTACCGGGCGGCGGCACGGCGCATCGCGCGCGTGCTCGGCGAGCGCTACGGCGCTCACCCCCGGCTGCGCGGCTGGCACATCCACAACGAGTACGGCACCCTCGACTACGGCCCCCACGCGGCGCGCGCGTTCCGCACCTGGCTGCGGGCGCGCTACGGCACGCTCGACGCGCTCAACGAGGCGTGGTACACGACGTTCTGGTCGCAGCGGTACGGGGCATGGGAGGAGGTGCTTCCGCCGCGCGCGACCCAGTACCTCCACAACCCCGCCCTCGCGGTCGACTTCCGGCGGTTCTCCTCCGACGAGATGCGCGCCGCGTTCGTCGAGCAGCGCGACGAGATCCGGGCGACCGGCTCGACCGCCCCGTTCACGACGAACTTCATGCTCCCGACGTGGAACCACCTCGAGCAGTGGTCATGGGCGGACGTGCAGGACGTCGTCTCCATCGACCACTATCTCGACACCACGGGGCCGGACGGGCACACTCACATCGCGTACGGCTCCGACCTCACGCGGTCGTGGGCCGGCGGTCCGTGGGTGCTCATGGAGCAGAACGGCCGGGGCATCCGCGTCGGCGACCGCACCCACGCGAAGTCGCCCGCGCGCATGATTCAGGACTCCCTCGGCTACATCGCGCGCGGCTCGCAGAGCTCGCTGTTCTTCCAGTGGCGCGCGGGCTCCGGCGGCTCGGAGCAGTGGCACGGCGCGCTCGTGCCGCATGCGGGTGGCGGATCGAGGGCGTTCCGCACGGTCGTCGAGCTGGGGGAGATCCTCGAGCGCCTCCACGAGGTCGTCGAGCCGCCGCAGGACGGCAGGCTCGTCGACGCGCGCGTCGGCATCGTGTGGCACGCGGACGGGTGGTGGTCGTTGGAGACGCCGCACCTCCCCAACGACGCCGTCTCGTACTCCGACGAGGTCAGAGCGACCCACCGCTCCTTCTGGCGCGCGGGGATCGCAACCGACTTCGTCCGCCCGGGGACGGATGCATCCCGATACCGCCTGCTCGTCGTCCCCGCGCTCTACGCCGTGGACGACGCCACGCAGGACTGGCTGCGGCGCTACGTCGAGACCGGTGGCAGGCTCGTCGTGCTCGCCCCCTCCGGCCTCGTCGACGGCCGGCAGCGCGTCGGCGGCGGCGCGTACCCCGCCCGCCTGCGCGACCTCGTCGGAGCGGGCGCGGAGGAGATCGGCGTCCTCGCAGCGGGCGACACGGCCGCGCTCGACGACGGCTCGCACGCATCCGACTGGATCGAGCCGCTCGTCCTCGACGACGCCACGGCGCTCGCGCGCTACGTGGACGGACCCGCCGCCGGAGCCGTCGCCGCGACGATCGCGGAGCGCGGCGAGGGCGTCGTCGTCTACGTCGGCGCACGGCTGCTCCAGGAGTCGCGCGATGCGCTCCTGGCGTCGCAGGCCGCCGAGGCCGGCGTGTCCGAGGACGTTCCCGGGGCGCGCGCGTACGGTCTCGACGCCGTGCGCCGTCGAGGAGCGGCTGCCGACTTCGTCTTCGTCTTCCACCACGGCGGGAGCCCCGTCGCGATCACGGCGGAGGGCGTCGAGCTCCTCACGGGGGACGACGCCTCGCACGGGCTCGTCCTCGACCCGGGAGGCACGGCGGTGGTGCGCGTCGCGAGCGGCGCGCGCATCGGGATCTCCGCCGCGTGAGCGCTCCGGACATCCTCCCCGGGACGGGCGCACCCGACGTCGTCGGACGGCACGGATCGCGCGTCGCCGCCGAGCGGGCCCCGGAACGACAGCAGACACGGCACGGCGGCGTGCACGAGACAGGAGCAGGCACACCATGAAGTTCACCGACGGTTTCTGGATGCTGCGCGACGGCGTCGCAGCCGAGTACGGCCGCGAGGCGTACGACATCGAGCCGGTCGGCCGCACCCTCGTCGCGACGGTGCCCACGCGCGTCATCGAGCGGCGGGGCGACACGCTCAACCGGCCCACGCTCACCGTCACGCTGCACTCGCCGCTGCCCGGCATCATCGGGGTGCGCATCGAGCACCACCAGGGCGGGAGCCGCGGGGCGTCGTTCGACCTCGTGGGCGCGGAGGAGGGCCACGGCGACGTCGTCGTCGGCGCGGAGGCGGCGTCTCTCACGAGCGGTCGGATCCGGGCGACGATCACGAAGGGCGCGCCCTGGAGCCTCGTGTTCGACGACCTCGAGACCGGGCGCGAGCTCACCCGGTCGGGCGACAAGTCGCTGGGCCACCTCGCGGTGCGGGCCGATGCCGCGATCGACCGCGGCCCTGTGCCGGATGCCGCGTCGTACATCCACGAGCAGCTGTCGATCGGCGTGGGCGAGCTGATCTACGGCCTCGGCGAGCGCTTCGGCCCCCTCGTGAAGAACGGGCAGACGGTCGACATCTGGAACGCCGACGGGGGCACGTCGAGCGAGCAGTCGTACAAGAACGTGCCGTTCCACCTCTCGAGCCGCGGGTACGGCGTGCTCGTCGACCATCCGGGGCACGTCTCGTACGAGGTCGGGTCGGAGTCGGTCGAGCGCGTGCAGTTCTCCGTCGCGGGGGAGTCGCTCGACTACTACGTCTTCGCGGGCGGGACCCCCGCCGGTGTGCTCGAGCGCTACACGGCGCTCACGGGCCGCCCCGCGCGGCTGCCGGCGTGGTCGTTCGGGCTGTGGCTCTCGACGAGCTTCACGACCGACTACGACGAGGCGACCGTGACGCGCTTCATCGAGGGGATGGCCGAGCGCGACATCCCGCTCGGCACGTTCCACTTCGACTGCTTCTGGATGCGCGAGTTCAACTGGTGCGACTTCGCGTGGGACCCTCGCGTGTTCCCCGACCCCGATGGCCTGCTCGCCCGCCTTCACGAGCGGGGCCTGCGCGTCTGCGTGTGGATCAACCCCTACATCGGGCAGCGCTCGCCGCTGTTCGCCGAGGGCAGGGACGAGGGGTACTTCGTCACCCGTCCCGACGGCTCGGTGTGGCAGTGGGACCTGTGGCAGGCCGGCATGGCGCTCGTCGACTTCACGAACCCGGAGGCGACGGCGTGGTACCAGGGGCACCTGCGCCGTCTGCTCGCCCAGGGGGTCGACTGCTTCAAGACCGACTTCGGGGAGCGCATCCCGCTCGAGGTGGACTACTTCGACGGGTCGGATCCCGAGCGCATGCACAACCTGTACACGCAGCGCTACAACGAGGCGGTGTTCTCCGTGCTGGAGGAGGTGCGGGGCGAGGGCGAGGCCGTCGTGTTCGCGCGCTCGGCCACGGCGGGCGGGCAGCGGATGCCCGTTCACTGGGGCGGCGACAACACGTCGACGTTCGCGTCGATGGCCGAAAGCCTGCGCGGAGGGTTGTCGCTGTCGCTGTCGGGCTTCGGGTTCTGGAGCCACGACATCGGCGGGTTCGAGGGCATGCCCGATCCCGCCGTGTTCAAGCGGTGGGTCGCCTTCGGACTCCTGTCGAGCCACAGCCGTCTGCACGGGTCGACGAGCTACCGCGTGCCGTGGCTGTTCGACGAGGCGGAGGGGCGCGACGAGGCCGATCCGCAGAGCGCCGTGTCGGTGACACGCCTGTTCACGCGGCTCAAGCTCTCCCTGCTGCCGTATCTGCACGCGGCAGGCCTCGAGGCGCATCGGGTGGGGCTGCCCGTCATGCGCCCCATGGCGCTCGCGTTCCCCGGCGACCCCGCTGCGGCCTATCTCGACCGCCAGTACCTGCTGGGGCCCGACGTGCTCGTCGCTCCCGTGCTGTCGGAGTCGGGCGAGGTCGAGTTCTACCTGCCGGCGGGGGAGTGGACGAGCCTGCTGACGGGCGAGACCGCGACGGGCGGATGGCGGCGCGAGACCCACGCGTTCGACAGCGTCCCCGTCTACGCGCGGCCCGGGGCCGTCATCCCGTTCTCGGTTCACGCCGACGGCGCCGACCGCGATCTGCTCGACGGCCTCGTGCTGCGGGTCGCCCCGGGCGGCCCCGACGGCGAGACCGAGCTCGTCGTGCCGGGGGCGGGGGACCGCGAGGCCCGCTTCCGCGTCGTGCGCTCGGGGTCGACGGTGCGCGTGATGTCGGATGGCACCGCGGAGTTCGCGCTCGCGCCCATCGTCGGAGAAGCGGTCCCGGCCGTCGACGGCGTCGCCGAGTTGACGCTGCCCTGAGCGAGCGCCGTCTCGGTCGTCGAGCGAGCGGAGCGAGTCGCGGCGTTTCGCCGCGGTCGCTCCTCGCCTGCTCAACGACCGGGGCGGTGGCGGCGCGGCGCGGTGGATCCGCGGACGATGAGCCGCGTGGGCAGCTGCACGTGCTCCGGAGCGGCGTCGGCATCGCCGTCGAGCCGTGCGAGCAGCAGGCGCACCGCCTCCGCCCCCATCTCCCGCAGAGGCTGGCGGATGGTCGTCAGCGTCGGCTCGCTCGAGGCGGCGGCGGGGATGTCGTCGAATCCGACGATCGACAGGTCGTCGGGGATGCGGAGCCCGCGTTCCTGGGCGACCTCCATCGTCCGCAGCGCCGAGAGGTCGTTCGCGGCGAACACCGCGGTCGGGCGGTCGGCGAGGTCGAGCAGGGCGGCGGCCGCCTCGGTCGTCTCGGCCGTGCTGTAGCCGCCCGCTCGCACGAGCTCGGGGTCGAACGCGATGCCCGCCTCGGCGAGCGCGCGCCGGTACCCCTCCTCGCGTAGCCGCGCCGATTCGAGGTCGATGCGCCCCCGCACATGCGCGATGCGCGTGTGGCCGAGCTCGACGAGGTGCCGCGTGGCCTGCAGCGCGCCGGCGAGGCTGTCGGCGGCGACGGCCGGCGACAGCGACTCGCCCGTGTGCGGGTCGATCGCGACGACCGGGACGCTCGACCCCGCCGCTTCGACGGTGGGCGTCACGAGGATGGCGCCGTCGATCAGCGTGCCGCCCAGACGCGAGAGCGAGCGCCTCTCCCAGCCCTCGTGCCGCGGGCCGTCGGCGATGCTGCCGGCGTACGAGAGCAGGTCGTATCCGCTGCCGTGCAGCGCAGCCGAGATGCCCTCGAGGAGGGCCAGCGCGAACGGCTCGAAGTCGGCCACGAGCACGCCGACGACGTCGGTCCGCCCGCGGCGCAGCGATGAGGCGATGAGCGACGAGGCGTACCCGAGGTCGTCGACGACGCGCAGCACGTGCTCCGAGGTCTTGGCCGAGACCCCGTACCGGCCGTTGATGACCTTCGACACCGTCGATGCGGACACGCCCGCGGCGAGGGCGACGTCGTGGATGGTCGCACGGCCCGCTGGCACGTCGGTCGGAGGGGTCACGCGACCACGCTAGCGCCCGGAGCGCCCGACCGCGCGCATCCGGGACGCGTTTCGCAATCGATATCGAAAACGATGTCGATAACGATTGACATTTTGTGGGGAGCGGTGACATTCTCGACTGCGGCGGCGCTTCCCGGCGCCGGCGGTGCCCACTCGACGAAGAGGAGAGACCCGATGAGAGCACGCAGGTTCCTGACGATCACGGCGACGACGGGCGCGCTCGCGCTGCTCGCCGGCGGATGCGCGGCGGGCGGCGGCGGCGACGCAGACGGCGATGTCACGCTGACGTTCTGGCACAACTCCACGACGGGCGACGGCAAGCAGTACTGGGAGGACGCCACGGCGGCGTTCGAGGCGGAGAACCCCGGCGTGACGATCGAGGTGCAGTCGATCCAGAACGAGGACATGGACGGACGGCTCCAGACCGCCGTCAACTCCGGCGACATGCCCGACATCTTCATGGCGCGCGGCGGCGGCAAGCTCGCCGACGTCGTCGCGGCGGGAGCCGTCAAGGACCTCACCGACCTCATCTCGGACGACGTGCGCGCAGACTACGGCGACGGCGTCTTCAGCGCGTTCACGGTCGAGGGATCCGTCTACGGCCTGCCCGTCGCCGTGCTGCCCGGTGGCATCTTCTACAGCGAGGACCTGTTCGCCGCCGCCGGCGTCTCCGAGACCCCGACCACCCTCGACGAGCTCGTGACGGCGACGGACGCCCTCGAGGACTCCGGCGTCGAGCCCATCGCCCTCGGAGCCATGGACGCCTGGCCCGCCGCGCACTGGTACTACTTCTTCGCCCTCCGCGAATGCGGACAAGATGTCATCACCGACGTCGCGACGTCGCTCGACTTCTCCGACGACTGCTGGCTCGCCGCAGGCGAGGACCTCGCCGACTTCGCGGCGACCGAGCCGTTCAACGACGGCTACCTGACGACCTCGGCGCAGCAGGGCGCCGGATCATCCGCGGGCCTCGTCGCCAACCACCAGGCGGCCATGGAGCTCATGGGCGGCTGGGACGTCGGCGTCATCGCGTCGCTCACCCCCGACGAGCAGCCGCTCGCCGACCTCAGCTGGTTCCCGTTCCCCGCCGTCGACGGCGGCGACGGAGACCCGACCGCGATGATGGGCGGCGTCGACGGCTTCGCCTGCGCCGTCGATGCGCCGAGCGCGTGCGAGGACTTCCTCAACTTCATCGCCTCGACCGAGTGGCAGGAGCAGTACGCGACCGCGTACCAGGCCATCCCCGCTGCGAAGTCCGCTCAGGGCGCGGTCGCCGATCCGGCGCTCGAGCCGCTGATGGCGGCCTACAACGACTCGTCGTACGTCGTGCTCTGGCTCGACACGCTGCTCGGCCAGAGCGTCGGCAACGCGCTCAACACCGCGGTGGTCGAGCTGCTCTCCGGCGGCGGATCGCCCGAGGGCATCGTCGAGGCGGTCGAGGGCGCCGCGGCGCGGGGCTGATGCGCGACATGTCCGCCGCCCTTCTCGAGACGCGCGAGGTCGGTGCACCCGCACCGGCCTCGCCGCCGGCCCGCCGGGCCCCTCGCCGAACCGACTGGCGCAAGCGCGGCGAGATCGCCCTGCTCGCCGGCCCCGCCGTCGTGATGTTCCTCGCGTTCGTGATCTTCCCCGTCCTGATGGCGGCGTACTACGGCTTCTTCCGTTGGAAGGGCTTCGGGCCGCCCACCGACTTCGTGGGGTTCGAGAACTACGCGATCATCCTGCAGGACCCGACGTTCCGCGACGCCGTGCTGCACAACGGGCTCATCGTCGTCGCCTCGCTCGTGCTGCAGGGTCCGCTCGCCATCCTGTTCGCCCTGCTGCTCAACCAGCGCATCCGCGGGCGCTCGCTCATCCGCGTCCTCATCTTCGTGCCGTACGTCATCTCCGAGGTCGTCGTCGGCACGGGATGGAGCCTCATGCTGCAGGACCGTGGCGCGCTCAACGGCCTGCTCGCGGGCATCGGGCTCGGGGCGTGGCAGAACTCGTGGATCGCCGACCCTGCGATCGCGATGTGGACCCTGATGGCGATCATCACGTGGAAGTACATCGGCTTCGCGGTCATCCTCATGCTCGCGGGCCTGCAGGGCATCCCCGAGGAGCTCTACGAGGCCGCCGCGATCGACGGGGCGTCGTTCTGGCAGATGCAGCGCAGCATCACGCTGCCGCTGCTGGCACCGACCATCCGCATCTGGGCGTTCCTGTCGATCATCGGCGCCCTGCAGCTGTTCGACCTCGTGAACATCATCTGGGGCCAGTACGTGTCGGCGACCGCCGGCACGTCGACGATGGCGACGTACATGTACCTGAACGGGCACATGGCGGGCAACTACGGGTTCGGCAACGCCGTCGCCGTCGTGATCTTCGCCATCTCGCTCGTCGTCGCACTCGTCTACCAGCGCTTCGTGCTGCGGCGCGACACCGAAGGCGCCCTCACGGGCGGTGAGGGGAAGAAGAAGTGACCTCCACGACCCTGCTCGTGCTCCCGGGAGCGCGTGCGCGCCGTCGGGTCGCGGCACGGCGCACGGGCGGCGGCGCCCGTGCGATCACGTACCTGTGCGCCGTCGTGCTCATCGCGATCTGCATGGGGCCCGTGCTGTACATCGTGCTCGGCGGATTCCGCACGAACGCGCAGATCACGACCGACCCCGCGGGGCTCCCCGCCCCCTGGAACCTCGCGAACTACGGCGACGTGCTCGCGAGTGCGTCGTTCTGGCAGGCGATGGGCAGCTCGACCCTCACGGCGCTCGGCACCACGGCAGGGGTCGTGGCGCTCGGCCTCATGGCGAGCTACGTCATCGCGCGCTACGACTTCGCCGGCAAGGGCGCCCTGTACGCGCTCTTCGCCGCGGGGCTCATGTTCCCCGTGACGGTGGCCATCACGCCGCTCTACCTGCTCGTGCGCAGCCTCGGGCTGACGAACAACCTGCTCGGCGTCATCCTGCCGCAGATCGCGTTCGCGCTGCCCACGACGATCATCATCCTCGTGCCGTTCCTGCGCGCCATCCCCGCCGAGATCGAGGAGGCGGCATCGATCGACGGCGCCTCGCGGCTCGGCTTCTTCTTCCGCATGGTGCTGCCGCTGAGCCTTCCCGGTGTCATCACGACCGGGATCCTCGCGTTCATCGGATCGTGGAACGGCTACATGCTGCCGCTGTTCCTGCTGAGCGACCCGAACCTGTTCACGCTGCCGCTCGGCGTGCAGAACTTCGCGTCGCAGTACTCGGTCGACACGGCGCGCGTGCTCGCGTTCACCTCGCTGTCGATGCTGCCGGCCCTCGTGTTCTTCAGCCTCTTCGAGCGCCGCATCGTCGGCGGCCTCACCGGGGCGGTGAAGGGATGAGCGCCCGCGTCGACGACCTGCTCTCGCGCATGACGCTGGACGAGAAGCTCGCCCAGCTCGTGGGCGTGTGGATCGACCGCGGCGGCGAGGTCGTCGCGCCCCTGCAGGGCGAGATGGCGTCGGATGGCGCCGGTGCGGCGCTCGCCGACCGCACCCGCGACGGCATCGGCCACTTCACGCGCGTGTACGGCACGCGGCCCGTCGACCCGGCCGAGCGCGCGGCGTGGCTGCACGCCGAGCAGCGGCGGCTGCAGACGCAGACGCGCCTCGGGATCCCGGCCCTCGTGCACGAGGAGTGCCTCACGGGGCTCGCGGCGTGGCAGGCGGCGACCTTCCCCACCCCCCTCGCGTGGGGCGCCTCGTTCGATCCCGCGCTCGTCGAGGAGATGGCGGCGGCGATCGGCGAGTCGATGCGGGAGCTCGGCGTGCACCAGGGGCTCGCGCCCGTGCTCGACGTCGTGGGCGATGCGCGCTGGGGTCGCGTCGACGAGTGCATCGGGGAGGACCCCTACCTCGTCGGGACGGTCGGGACGGCGTATGTGCGCGGCCTGCAGGGGGCGGGCGTGCACGCCACCCTCAAGCACTTCCTCGGGTACTCGGCGTCGAAGGCGGGGCGCAACCACGCCCCCGTGCCGGCCGGCCCGCGAGAGATCGCCGACGTCTACCTGCCGCCCTTCGAGATGGCGCTGCGCGACGGCGGGGCGCGGTCGGTCATGAACAGCTACGCCGACATCGACGGCATCCCCGTCGCGGCCGACGGCGCCCTGCTGACCGACCTGCTCCGTGAGCGCCTCGGGTTCGACGGCGTCGTCGTGTCGGACTACTTCTCCGTCGCCTTCCTCGAGGTGATGCACGGTGTCGCCGCGAATCGCGGCGACGCCGCCGCCCAGGCGCTCGCCGCAGGCATCGACGTCGAGCTGCCAGACGGCGACGCCTACCTCGCGCCGCTCGCCGAGCGCGTGAGGTCCGGCGCCGTGCCGGAGGAGCTCGTCGACCGCGCCGTCCGGCGCGTGCTCATGCAGAAGGAGGAGCTGGGCCTGCTCGACCCCGCGGCCTTCTCGGGCGCTCCGCCCACGTCGATCGACCTCGACACGCCGCGGCACCGCGACATCGCGCGACGGCTCGCGACGGAATCGATCGTCCTCCTGCACGGCGACCCCGCGCCGCTCGCGGATGCGCGCCGGGTCGCCGTGATCGGCCCGAACGCCGACCGCGCCGAGGCGCTGCAGGGCTGCTATTCGTTCGCGAACCACGTGCTCGCGCACCATCCCGGCCACCCGCTCGGGTTCGCCATCCCCACGGTGCGCGAGGCGATCGAGGCGACAGGGCGCGACGTGGTGCACGCCGTCGGCTGCGCCGTCGAAGGCGACGACCGGTCGGGCTTCGCGGAGGCCGTCGCCGCCGCGCGCGGGGCGGATGCGGCGGTGGTCGTCGTCGGCGACCAGGCGGGGCTCTTCGGGCGCGGCACCGTGGGCGAGGGCAACGACGCGGAGTCCCTCGACCTGCCAGGCGCCCAGCGTGCGCTCGTCGAGGCAGTCGCCGCGACGGGGACGCCGGTCGCGCTCGTCGTGCTCACCGGCCGGCCGTATGCGATCGACTGGGCTCTCGACGGCGCGGTGCCGCTGAGCGTGCTGCAGGCGTTCTTCCCCGGCGAGGGAGGCGGGCTGGCGATCGCCGACGTGCTCACCGGCGCGGTCGCGCCGTCGGGCCGTCTGCCGGTCTCCCTGCCGCGGTCGACGGGCGCGCAGCCGTACCGCTACCTGCACCCGCGGCTCGGCGGGCCGTCCGACGTCACGTCGGCCGACTCGACGCCGCTGCGGCCCTTCGGGTTCGGTCTCACCGGCACGACATTCGCCTACGACGACCTGAGGGTCGACGGCACGGCTCCCACCGACGGCCGCTTCCGCGCCTCCGTCGTCGTGTCGAACACGGGAGGGCGCCCGGGCATCGATGTCGTGCAGCTCTACGGACGCGACGTCGTCGGCTCCGTCGCCCGCCCCGTCGCGCAGCTGCTCGCGTACGCGCGCGTGCCGCTCGAGCCGGGGGCGTCGGCGCGCGTCGAGTTCGACGTGCCGGCGACGCGGTTCGCGTTCAGCGACCGCGCGCTGCGCCGCGTCGTCGAACCGGGCGACGTGGAGGTGTGGGTCGCGGCGCACGCCGAGGCGTCGACCGTCGCGGCGGACGGCGACGGGGCGATCACGAGCGCGCGCGAGAGAACCGGGCGGTCGCTCCCGGGCGCCGCGACGTCGCGCGCCGTCGTGAGGCTGACGGGCGGCGTCCACGTCGTCACCGCCGATGATCCGCGCATTGTCGACGCGCGGATCGACAGGCCGGTCGCGGCGCAGCCTCCCGGCTGCTGAGCGGGCGGAGCGGGCCGACACGTCGCGACGTGTCCCGGGAAGCGGGGCGCGGCCATCCGAACGGATATCGTGATCGGAACGACAAATCCGGCGGAGGGAACGAGATGGCGGATCGCGCGATGAGCGTGGAGGGCGTGCGGCGACGCAACCTCGGCGAGGTGCTGCGGCTCGTGCACGAGGAGGGGGCGCAGTCCCGGGCGCGCATCACCGCCTCGACGGGACTCAACCGCTCCACGGTCGCCGATCTCGTCGCCGCGCTCGCCGAGGCGGGCCTCGTCGAGGAGCGCGAACCCGACCAGACGAAGCGCGTCGGGCGCCCCTCGCCCATCGTCGCCTCGAGCGACGACGTCGTCGCGATCGCCGTGAACCCCGAGGTGGACGCGCTCGAGGTGGGCGCGATCGCGCTGAGCGGCGTCGTGCGTGCGCGCGTCCGCGAGGAGTCCGACCGCCTCCTCACGCCCGAGGAGACCGCGGCGGCCGTCGCCCGCATCGTCGAGGGATGGCGCGGTCGCGAGCTCGCGGGCAAGCGGATCGTCGGGCTCGGCGCCGCGGTGCCCGGACTCGTGCGTGCCGCCGACGGCGTCGTCCGCCTCGCCCCGCATCTCCGGTGGCGGGACGCCGCCGTCGGCGAGCTCCTGCACGAGGCGACCGGGCTGCGCGTCGCGGTCGGGAACGACGCCTCGCTGGGTGCGCGCGCCGAGCACCTGTTCGGCGCCGCCGAGGGGCACGAGAACGCCGTCTACCTCAACGGCGGGGCGTCCGGAATCGGAGGCGGGCTCATCCTCGACGGCCGGCCCATCGGCGGGGCGGGCGGGTACGCGGGGGAGTGGGGGCAGAACCGCCCCGGCATCCCCGACGACGCCGACCGGCGCGCCCCCGACGGCGCGCTGGAGGACGAGGTCAGCCGGGCGCGCCTGCTGCACGCGCTCGGTCTCGTCTCGGCGGACGATCCCACCCTCGCCGCGGCGCTCGCGGCGAGCACCTCGGCGGCCGTCGCCGATGAGGTGGAGCGTCAGCGGCGCATCCTCGCGACGGCGCTCGCGAACGCCGTCAACGTGCTGAACCCGTCGGTCATCGTGCTGGGCGGGTTCCTCGGGATGCTCGTCGCCGCGGACGCCGATGGATTCGATGCCGCCGTGCGCGCCCATGCGCTGTCGGCGCCCGCCGAGGGCCTCGTCATCCGCCCCGCCGCGCTCGCCGAGGACCGCCTGCTCATCGGCGCGGCGGAGGCGGCCTTCGCGCCGCTGCTCGCCGACCCGCTGGCGGATCCGCCGGCCTGAGCGGACCCGACATCGCGGCCGATCAGCCGTGCGGGCGGTGCCGGAAGAGCAGCCCCAGACCGTCGTGCGGCTCCTCCGCGAGCGCGCCGTCGGCGATGCGGACGGGGCTCGGGCCGTCGAGTGCGCCGAGCGCGGCGAAGCCGGCGTCCTCCACGTCCTCGGCGAGAGGACGGCCGGGGAGGGTCAGCGCGAGCTGACCGGAGAGCTCCGGCAGCAGGTGCGGGTGCACCTGCACGCCGTGCGCCTCCGCGCGCTCGGCGATGCGCAGGAACGGCGTGATGCCGCCGACGCGCACGACGTTCGGCTGCGCGAAGCGGATGGCCCCCGATGCCAGGTACTCCTCGAACCGGTACACGGTGTGGAGGTTCTCGCCGACGGCGATCGGGGTGGCGATGCGCCGCGACAGCTCGATATGACCGGGCAGGTCGTCGGCACGGAGCGGCTCCTCGATCCAGTCCGGCGCGAAGGGCTCGAGCCGCTCCATCGCCCGGGTGGCGGCGTCGAGGTCCCAGCGCTGGTTCGCGTCGATCATGAGCCCGCGATCGGCCCCCAGCACCTCGCGCACGGCGCCGAGCCGGTCGGCGTCCTCCGCGGGATCGGGCTTCCCGACCTTGATCTTCACCGCGCCGAACCCCGCGTCGACCCAGCGGCGCACCTGCGCGACGAGCTCGTCCTCGGTGTAGTGCAGGTTGACCCCGCTGCCGTAGGCGGGCACGGTCTCGCGCCGGCGGCCGATGAGCGCCGACACGGTCGACCCCGCGGCGCGCGCCGCGGCGTCCCAGAGGGCGAGATCGAGCCCCGCCAGGGCGATCGTCGTGATCCCGCCGCCGCCCGCCTCGTGCAGGTGCCGCCACAGCCCGTCCCAGGCCTCGCGCGGATCGGCCGGCCGGCCGGCCGCGGCGGGCGCGACGTCATGCACGAGCAGGGCGTGCACGGCCTCGGCTCCGATCTGCGGCGTCCAGGAGAAGCCGTGGCCCTCGGTTCCGTCGGAGAGCACGACGCGCGTCGCGACGACGCCCACGCTCGTGACGTCGGCCGCCCACGGACTGGTCAGCGCGACGCGCTCGAGGCGCGCGTCGAGCGAGCGGATGGCCGTCATGCGACGCGCTCCTCCGCGGCCGTCTCGCCGAGCTCCTCGCGCCAGGTGTGCCGGGGCCGCCATCCGAGCAGTTCGCGCGCCTTGGCGTTGGAGAACGCCGAGCGGGTGCCGGTGAGCTCGGCGGCCATCCGCTCGGTGCCGGGGAAGAACCGCGGCATGAGCTCGGCGAGCGGGTCGCGCGCGAGCGCGTCGTCGGCGCCGACGAAGAACACCTCGCCGTTGGGGATGTCGTCCATCGCGGAGAGCAGCGTGTCGGCGAACGACGACACGTCGCGTGCGTCGACGTAGTTGAAGACGGCCGGGGCCGACAGAGCGGGATCGGCGAGCCGTTCGACGACCGTGTGACCCTGCTGCGTGGGCGCGCCGGCCCACTCCTCCGGCGCGATGACGTAACAGGGGCGGAACGCGGCGAAGCGCACGGCGTCGCCCGTCTGGCGCTGCAGCATCCCGATGGTCTGCTCGATGAGCAGCTTCGACAGTCCGTAGGCGTTCCACGGCCGCGGCGGGGTGCGCTCGTCGAGCGGCAGCCGGTCGGGGAGCCAGCCCGCGGGGGCGCCGTAGCCGAGCACGGTCGGGCTCGATGCGGCGACCACCTTGGGCACGCCGGCCGCGGCCGCGGCGCCGAGCACCGACACCGCGAGGCCCGCGTTGGTGCGCATGATGACGTCCTCGGGGGCGCTGAAGGGCACGGCGATCGCGGCGAGGTGGATGAGCGCCTCCGGGCGGCTCTCGGCGATGACCGCGGCTGCGGCGTCCGCGTCCGACAGGTCGGCGGCGAGCTGCGCGATGCCCGCGAGCTCGGGGGCGTCGGAGACGTCGCGGTCGACCGAGACGAGCTCATGCCCGCGCACGGCGAGGCCGGCGACGAGGCTGCGGCCGAGGCGGCCCGCGCCGCCCGTGACGAGGATGCGCGTCACGCCCGGCTCTCCGCTGGCACGCCGTGGCCGTCCGGGGCGACGGCGTCGCGGGCGAGCAGGGCCACGCCGAGCTCGGACACGCGCACCGGCAGCCCGGTCTCGAGGGAGCGGTTGCCCGCGATGCCCACCGCGATCGAGCGGACGCCGTCGGTCCAGTCGGCCGGGCGTCCGAGCGGGTCGTCCTGCGGGCCGACGAAGACGTCGGACAGGAGGAGCGCGTCGCCCCCGCCGTGGCCGCCCTCGCCCGTGACGATCTCGACCTCGACGGGCTCCTCCCAGTGCCGCTGCACGATCAGCCGCTCGCCGCTGGGGCGCAGCGTCGATGCCTCGCCTCCCGACAGGCTCGGATCGAGGACGGGGTGGAGCCCCTCGTCGACGACGAGGGACCCGCGCTCGACGACCTCGAGCTCCGCGCGGCCCTCCGTGCCGTTCACGGCGACGCGGTAGCCCTCCCACGGCGAGTGCGCGTTGAGCGAGTAGCTCAGCGTCGCTCCCGAGGCGTAGTCGACGACGAGCGCGAGATTGTCCTCGATCGTGATGCCGTCGCCGAACACGTCGAGGTCTCGGCGGTAGCCGTCGTGCTGCTCCGCCTCGAGGTAGAGCTGCGCGAGGCGCGGATCGTCGCGCAGGTCGAGCTCGAACGCGTCGTGCGCGCCCTCGTGGGTGCCGCGTTCCGGCCGGGTGCCGAGGCCGCGTGCGGCGGCGTTCTCCGCGCCGTAGAACCGCAGGCCGCCGGAGGCGAACACGCGGCGCGGCTCGCTCGCGATCCACCAGTTGACGAGGTCGAAGTGGTGGCTCGACTTGTGCACGAGCAGTCCGCCGGAGTTCTTCTTGTCGCGGTGCCAGCGGCGGAAGTAGTCCGCTCCGTGCTTCGTGTCGAGCATCCAGGAGAAGTCGATCGAGGTGACCCGGCCGATGCCGCCGGAGCGGATGACCTCGCGCAGGGCCGAGTTCCGGGGGGAGTAGCGGTAGTTGAACGTGATGACGACCCGGCGACCCGTGCGGGCGACGGCGTCCTCGATGCGCGCGGCGCTCTCCGCGTCGATCGTGAGCGGCTTCTCCACGACGACGTCGGCGCCCGCATCCAGCGAGCGCACGATCATCTCCGCGTGCGTGTCGTCGCGCGAGCAGATGACGACGCGCTCGATCCGCTCCGCCGCGATCATCTCCTCCAGCCGCTCGGGCGTCCAGACCGACGGGGCGTCCAACCCCTTCGCGACCACGCGGTCGACGTACACGGCGGCGCGCACGGGGTTGGGCTCGCACAGGGCGACGAGCGCCGCGCGGTCGCGGTAGGTGTCGGTGATCGCGTCGACGTACATCTGCGCGCGATGCCCGGTGCCGACGACGGCGTAGCGGAGCTGGCTCATCGGTGAGTCCCTTCGGGTAAGAAAGCGGTTTCTCACGATACCACGGCGCACGGTCCCGCCGTCAAGCGGCGTGAGGCTGTGCCCATCAGACGCGCGGGGGCGCCGTGCTGCCGCGCACCGCGAGGACGGGGGCGAAGACCTCGGGATCGGGCGCGTCGTCGCCGTCGAGGAGAGCGCGCATCGCTGCCCACGCGCGCTCGCCCATCCGGTCGGTCGGCACGGCCGCCGTCGTGAGCGGCGGCGTCGTGTACGGGGCGAACGGGATGCCGTCGAAGCCCGTCACCGAGACGTCCGCGGGGACGGCGATGCCGGCGTCGTGCAGGGAGCTGAGCAGGCCCATCGCGACGAGGTCGTTGTAGGCGAGCACGGCGGTCGCACCGGAGTCGCGCACGGCGTCGACGGCCGCCGCTCCGTCGGCGAATCCCGTGCCGCACGCGGCCTCGTCGAGGGTCAGATCGGGATGCTCCGCGCGCGCCCCGGCGATGGCGGCGAGACGGCGCGCGTTCGAGGCGCTCCCCGGGACGCCGGCGAGGAAGAGGATGTGCCGGTGCCCGAGATCGTGCAGGTGCTCGATGAGCTCGCGGAGGCCGCCCGCGTAGTCGGCTGCGACGACGGGCGCGGCCTCGTGGGGAGGGCGGTTGACGAGCACGGCGGGCGACAGGCGGGGGAGCAGCGCATCGAGCTCGTCGTCGGCCATGCGGGGGGCGACGAGGACGATGCCATCGGTGCGCCGTCTGGCGTCGACGGCGAGCGACGCCTCGTCGGCCGCGACCTCGGCCGAGTCGGCGACGAGCACGTGGTAGCCGTCCGCGGCCGCCGAGCGGCTGAGCGTGCGCAGCACGCCCTGGAAGGTCGGGTTGCCGAGGTCGGGGACGAGCACCGTGATCGTCTGCGTCTTGCCGAGCGCGAGGCTGCGGGCGAGCGGGCTCGCCGTGTAGCCGAGCTCCTCCGCCGCGGCCTGCACGCGCGCGACGAGCCCGGGGTCGACCTTCGGGTTCCCGTTCATGACGCGCGAGACGGTGGCCGGCGAGACCCCCGCGTGCTTCGCGACGTCGGAGATCCGCAGCTTGCCTGTCATGGCTTCGAGCGTATCGGCAGTGCGCGGCCGATCAGCCGAGGTCGAGCTCGGCCGGGCGCGCCATGCCGCGGACCGCCGTGGTGGGCCAGGCGGGGTCGATCGTGAGCGCCTGGATCCCCGCGGCGCCCACGAGCACGGTGTCCTCGGCCTTCGCCCCTGGCGCCCAGGGATTCCAGGCGAAGGCCTGGTCGACGTCGACCCGTTCCCGCGAGGTCGGCGCGGCCTTCGGGTCGCGGCCGGCATAGCCGGTGGGTCCGCCCTGGTGGTGGCGCAGCCAGGCATCGGGACCGAACCCGTGCTGCAGGTACGCCGCGGCGATGTCGGAGAGCACGTCCGCCAGGGTGCGTCCGGGGCGCGTAGCCGCCCAGGCCTCGGCCTCGACCTCGCGGATGCGCGCAGCGGCCTCCGGCTCGGCCCCGCCGAAGCGCACCCAGCGCGTGGCACTCGCGTGCAGACCGTGGCGCTTCGCGGTCACGACGGCCATGGCGCGCCGGCCGAGGGGGTGCGCGGTGGGGACGGGGTGCTGCACCCCCGAGCGCGCGGCGCCCGCGACGAGGACGACGACGGGCTCCGCGCCCCTCGCGTAGACGGCGGATGCGAGCCTGCCGGCGAGCGCGGACTCCGTCTCGTCGGGGTGCGCTCCGCTCAGCGCCTCCGTGAGGGCGGCCGCGGCGTCGGCGCCGAGGGCGCGGAAGCGCTGAACCTCGGAGGGGAGGAGCGCCGCGCGAGCCGCGCGCAGTTCCGCCGAGATGGCCGACTCGGCCGCTTCGCCGGGCTCGATGGCGTCGAGCGGAGCGAACCAGTCGACGACGTCGATGTCGGCGCCCGGCAGCTCCTCGGCGGCCAGGCGCTCCGCCTCGTTCCGGAGCGCGCGCACGCGCACCTGTCCGTCACGTCCGACGGAGGCCGAGAACACGGCGGCGCCGCCGACCGGCACCGAGGTGCGCGCCCCGTCGAACAGCCACGAGAGCGCCTCGCCCGAGGTGAGGCGCACGGCGTCGAGCCCGCGGCGCTCGAGGATGCCCGTGATGCGGGAGGTCTTGACGGCACGGTCGGCGAGGGTGACTCCCGCGGAGTGAGGCGACATGCGAGAGAGCATACGCGTGAAAGCGGTTTCTCGCGATCTCCTCCGGAAAAGCGCGACGTGGGGGCAGCCGCGGGGTCGTCGAGTGCGCCGGTCGGCGCTCAGGCCAGCGCGAGCGCCTGGTCGAGGTCGGCGAGGATGTCGGCGACGTCCTCGAGCCCGACCGAGATCCGGATGGTGCGCTCCGAGATCCCCGCCGCGGCGAGCTGGTCGGGCGTCATGTGGTTGTGCGTCATCGACGCGGGGTGCGCGACGATCGTCCGCGCGTCGCCGATGTTCGCGACCAGGCGGATGGTCTTCAGACCGTCGATGACGCGCTCGACGCGCGTGAAGGCGTCCTCGTCGCTCGGTGAGAGCTCGAAGGCGAACACGCTCGGTGCGCCCTTCGGGAGGTATTCCCGCGCGACGCCCTTCCACGGGTTCGTCGGGATGGACGGATGGAAGACGACGCCGACTCGGGGATGCGCGTCGAGGAACGCTGCGACGGCCTTCGCGTTCTCGACGTGGCGTGCGACCCGCAGGTCGAGGGTCTCGAGTCCCTGGATGAGCTGGAAGGCGTTGAAGGGGGAGAGGGCGGGGCCGAGGTCGCCGACGAGCTTCGACTTCACGAGCGTGATGAACGCCCGCTCCGGACCGAACGCCTCCCAGAGCGACACATCGCCGTAGCGCCAGTGCGGCACGAAGAGGTTGGGCCACTTCTCCGGCGCGGCCGCGAAGTCGAACGTGCCGAGGTCGACGACGACGCCGCCGAGCGACGAGCCGTGGCCGCCGAGGAACTTCGTCGCGGAGTGAACGACGATGTCGGCGCCGTGCTCACGGGGGCGCAGGAGGTACGGGGTGGCGACGGTGTTGTCGATGACGAGCGGCACGCCCGCCTCATGGGCGATCTCGGCGACCGACGCGACGTCGAGCACCTGGGCGATCGGGTTCGCGACGGACTCCGCGAAGAACGCGCGCGTCGTCGGGCGCACGGCGGCGCGCCACGCGTCGAAATCGTCCTGGTCGACGAACGTCACGTCGAGGCCGAAGTCGCGGAACGTGTCGTCGAAGAGGTCGACCGTGCCGCCGTAGAGCTGGCTGGCGGCGACGACGTGGCCGCCGCGTCCGAGGAGCGCGAGGGTGGCGAGCGCCACGGCCGCCTGACCCGACGAGACCGCCGCGGCCGCCACGCCGCCCTCGAGCAGGGCGACGCGCTGCTCGAGCACGGCCTGCGTCGGGTTGTTGTTGCGGCTGTAGATGTAGCCCTTCTGCCGCAGCGCGAACTTCTCGCGCGCCTCCGTGAGGGAGGAGAACGCGTACGCCGACGACTGGTAGACGGGCGTCGCCACCGTGAACTCGGGAGTGCCCGGGGTATAGCCGGCGTGCAGCTGCGTCGTGGCGAATCCGGTCGGGGCGTCGGCCTGGGTCATGATGCCATTCTCCCGGCGCCCGCGGGAGCGCCCGGAATCCTCATGACGCCGTGTGACGGGCGGACGTCAGGGAACGAGGACGATCTTGCCGCGCGCTCCGCCGGCGAGCAGCTCGTGCGCGCGGGCCGCCTCGGCGAGGGGGAGCTCCTCGCCGAGCTCGACGCTGAAACGGCCGGCCGCGAGGAGGGCGAGCGCGACGGGCACGGCCTCGGCGCGCCAGGACAGCTGCTGTGTCGAGAGCGGCTCCGGCGATCCGCCTCCGAAGGCGCGGATTCCGAGGTGCGCTGCCCGTGCCCCCTGCACGATCGTCGCGATGCGCGAGCGGTCGGCGAGCAGCTCGAGCGATGTCGCGAGCGCCTCGTCGGTGCCGACGGCGTCGAGGACGACGGTGGGGCCATCCGGGATGAGCGCGCGCACGCGGTCGGCGAGCCCGTCGCCGTACGCCAGGGGCTCGGCGCCGAGACCGCGTACGCGGTCGGCGCGGGCGTCGCTCGTCGTCGCGATGACGCGGGCGCCGGCGAGCACCGCGAACTGGATGGCCGCCTGGCCGACGGCCCCGGATCCGCCGTGCACGAGGAGCACGTCGTCGCCGCGGACCCCGAGCGAGCGGAGCGACTGGTAGGCGGTGCCGGCGGGGATGCCGAGCGCGGCGCCCTGCGCCGCCGTGACGCCTGCGGGGCGGAGGACGACATCGGCGGCGCGGCCCACGACATCCGTCGCGTAGGCCCCGGTCGTGCCGGTGAAGGCGACGGGATCGCCCACTCGGAAGCCGTCGACGCCCTTGCCCACGGCCGTGACGTGCCCCGCGCCATCGCTTCCGACGCGGCGCGGCGACGTGATGGGGTCGGACGCGCGCAACCCGGAGCGCAGCTTCGCGTCGATGGGATTCACCCCCGCCGCCTCGACCCGGATCGCGACCTCGCCGGCGTCCGGCGCCGGGGCGTCGACCTCCGCCAGGGTGAGGACCTCGGGCCCGCCGAACTCGGTGTAATGGATCGCCTTCGCCATGCGTTCACGGTAGCGCGACTTCGCCGTCCCGGGCTTCGCCGTCCTGGGCTTCGCCGTCCCGGGCTTTGCCGTCCTGGGCTTCGCCAGTGCGGATGTAGGCCGCAAGGGCCGTTTTGCCTGACATCCGCACTGGCGAGTGCGGGTGGGGTCGACATCCGCACTGGCGAGTAGTCGGCGACGCGCCTGCTCAGCGCGATGTGCCTCCACCCCCGCTTCGCCAGTGCGGATGTGGGTCGCAAGGCTCGTTTTGCCTGACATCCGCACTGGCGAGCGCGGGTGGGGTCGACATCCGCACTGGCGAGTAGTCGGCGACGCGCCTGCTCAGCGCGATGTGCCTCCACCCCCGCTTCGCCAGTGCGGATGTGGGTCGCAAGGCTCGTTTTGCCTGACATCCGCACTGGCGAGCGCGGGTGAGGTCGACATCCGCACTGGCGAGTGGCGACTGGCGACTGGCGACTGCCGCTCGCACCTCGGCGCGAGCGACCGCGCTCAGCGTGCCGTCACGGCCTCCGCGGCGGCGACGTGCGACGGCGCGACCGGCACGAGGCGCGCGAGCTGCGTGACGTGGCGCGGCTCGAGCTCGTCGAGCGTCGAGACGCCCAGCAGCGCCATGGTGCGCTCGATCTCGGTGCGGAGGATCGCGATCATGCGGTCCACGCCCGCGCGGCCGCCGGCCATGAGGCCATAGAGGTACGCACGGCCGACGAGCGTGAACTTCGCGCCGAGAGCGACAGAGGCGACGATGTCGGCGCCGTTCATGATGCCCGTGTCGATCATGACCGTGGCGTCCTTGCCGACCTCGCGCACGACGTTCGGCAGGAGGTGGAAGGGGATCGGCGCGCGGTCGAGCTGGCGGCCGCCGTGGTTGGAGAGGACGATGCCGTCGACGCCGAGGTCGATGAGCTTCTTCGCGTCCGGCACGTTCTGCACGCCCTTCACGACGAGCTTGCCCGGCCACATCGAGCGGATGACGTCGAGGTCGTCGTACGAGATCGTCGGGTCCATCGCGGCGTTGAGCAGGTCGCCGACCGTGCCGCCCGTCGTCGAGAGCGAGGCGAACTCGAGCTTCGGCATCGTGAGGAAGTCGAACCACCACCACGGGCGCGGGATGGCGTTGATCACGGTGCCGAGCGACAGCTGCGGCGGGATCGAGAAGCCGTTGCGCTTGTCGCGCAGGCGCGCGCCCGCGACGGGCGTGTCGACCGTGAACATGAGGGTGTCGAAGCCCGCGGCCGCCGCGCGCTCGACGAGGCCGTACGAGATCTCGCGCTGGCGCATGACGTAGAGCTGGAACCAGTTGCGCCCGTTCGGGTTGGTCGCCTTGACGTCCTCGATAGAGGTCGTGCCGAGCGTCGACAGCGTGAACGGGATGCCCGCGGCAGCGGCGGCGCCGGCGCCGGCGTACTCTCCCTCGGTCTGCATGAGGCGCGTGAACCCGGTCGGGGCGATGCCGAAGGGAAGCGCGCTCGGGCCGTCGAGCACGGTCGTCGACGTGTCGACGTTCGCCGCCGGACGCAGGATGTCGGGGTGGAACTCGATGTCCTCGAAGGCCTGTCGGGCGCGTGTGATGGAGAACTCGCCCTCGGCGGCGCCGTCGGTGTAGTCGAAGGCGGCGGCGGGTGTGCGGCGCTTCGCGATGGTGCGCAGGTCGTAGGTCGTGAGCGCCGACTCGAGCCGGCGTCGCTTGCCGTTGAGATCGGGCTTCTTGAACTGCATGAGCTCGAGGAGCTCAGCGGGGTTCGGCAGCTGTCGCTTGAGCATGGTGCTCCTTCTCGATGGTGATCTGGTCGTAGTAGCGCGTGATGTGGGCGACGACGGCGTCGCGGGCGCCCTCTGCGTCGTGCGCGCCGACGGCGGCGAGGATGCCCCGGTGCTCGGCGCGCAGACGGGCGCACGTGGACGTCCAGTCCGCCGCCGCGAGAGCACCCGCCGTGACGTACGACTCGATGGCCGAGCGCAGTCCGGCCATGGTCGCCGTGACCACCTGGTTGCCGGAGGCCTCGGCGAGCGCGAGGTGGAACTCCTGATCGAGCGCGAGGAACTCCGCCTGGGTGAGCGAGGGGTCGTCCATGGCGTCGAGCAGCGCGACGGGCCCCGCCAGATCGGGGGAGGATCCCGCGAGGTGCGCGGCGACGTGTGCCTCGAGCACGAGGCGGGTCTCGACGACATCGGCGACCGGGAATCCCGTGGCCGCGAGTTGGAGCCGCATGAGGGCAGACATGCCGCCGCCCGGGACCGCGATGATGATCGCGCCAGAGGTGGGACCGGACCCCGTCGACGTGCGCACGAGACCGAGCACCTCGAGCACGCGGATGGCCTCGCGCACGCTCGAGCGGCCCACGCCGAGCTCGGCCGCGAGGGCGCGCTCGCCGGGCAGCCGGTCGCCCGGAGCGAGCGAGCCGTCGCGGAGAGAGCGCTCGAGGTGGGAGAGCACGGTCTCCCAGGCGCGCTGCTCGTCGGCCATGACGTCTCCTCTGTGGTCAGACCACTGTGGTCTGACCACAGGATAGCATGCGGCCCGGTAGCGTCGTGGGGTGCCCCGATCCCCCTTGCCGCAGCGCCACGGCCTCGACGCCGCGTGGCTGCGCACGCCGCGCGCGAGCGCGCACGAGGGTCTGCGCGACCACCTCGTCGAGCGGATGCCGCGGCTCGCGCCCGCGCGCATCGACGAGATGCTCGCGGACGGCGACTTCGTCGACGAGACGGGCGCGGCCATCCCCGCGGACGCCCCGTTCGCGCCGCACATGTTCGTGTGGTTCCACCGCGATCTGCGGGAGGAGGCGGAGGTGCCGTTCCCCCTCGAGGTGCTGCACCGGGACGAGCGCATCGTCGTCGTCGACAAGCCGCACTTTCTCGCGACGATCCCGCGCGGTCGGCATGTGCAGCAGAGCGTCGTCGTGCGCGCCCGCCGCATGCTCGGCCTGCCGGAGCTCTCGCCCGCGCACCGCCTCGATCGGGTCACGGCGGGCGTGCTGCTGCTCACGACGGAGCAGAGATGGCGGCGGCCGTACCAGACCATGTTCGAGGAGCGCGTGCCGCGGAAGGAGTACGAGGCGGTCGCGGCGGCACCGGGCGACCTCGACCTGCCGATGCACGTGCGCTCGTGCATCACGAAGCAGCACGGCGTCATGCAGGCGTTCGAGCACGACGACCGACCGCCCAATGCGCACACCCTCGTCGACGTCATCGAGGAGCGCGGGGGCCTCGCGCGCTACCGGGCCGTGCCCTTCACGGGGAAGACGCACCAGATCCGGCTGCACATGAACCGGATCGGGCGGCCGATCGTGAACGACCCGATCTATCCCGTCGTCGAGGACGTCGACATCGACGACTTCTCGCGGCCGCTGCAGCTGCTCGCCCGCGCGCTGCGGTTCGTCGACCCCGTCGACGGCTCCGAGCGCGAGTTCACGAGCCGGCGGGCGCTCGAGGCGTTCGGGTCAGACGCCTGACACCACCGCGTTGTCGAGCTCGTCGGCGTCGAGCCCGTGGCCGTTCGCGCGGTTCGTGAGGAGGACCCACGCGACGCCCGCCGAGGGATGCACCCAGAACTCGGTTCCCGACCATCCGCCGTGCCCGTACACGTCGCGGTCGATGAGGCCGGGGGCGCGGGTGCGCAGATTCCACGAGAAGCCCCAATCCTGCCCGCGCTCGGCGGGGTAGGGCTCGAGGCGGGGGATGCCCGTCGTGAGCGGTCGCCGCATCATCGCGAGCGTCGCGGGGCGGACGACGTCTCCTCCACCGCGCAGGAGCGCCGAGCCCAGCTCGAGCAGGGCTCCGGCGGTGCCGATCGCGCCCGCGCCGGGATGCCGCGACGCCGCGAAGCGCGGCAGGTCGAGGCTCGCCTCGACGCCGGGGATGGCGTGCGGGTCGGCATCCTCTTCGAGCACGAGCCCCGGGGCGAAGGCGCGCACCTCGTCCTCCCACGAGCGCCCCGTCGCATGGCGGATGAGCTCGGCCGCTCCCTCGAACGCGATCGACGAGTACCGCGACGCGGTCTCGACGGCGAAGTCGCGGCCCGGACGACGCAGGGCCGCCGCGAGACCTTCCGCGGGATCGAGAGGCGGCTCGATGAGGCCCGACGTGTGGCTCACGAGGTGCGACAGGCGCACGACGTCCTCGCGCGCCGCCGTCTCGGGCACGGCGGCGGCGAGCGGCGTCTGCGGCGTGAGCAGCCCGCGCTCCACGGCGCGCGCCGCGGCGAGGCCCGTGAGCACCTTCGTGATCGAGAACAGGCGGTAGGCGTCGTCGACCCGCGCGGCACGGCCATCCGTCGCGCCGAAGGCCTCGAGCACCTGCACGCCCGACGCGTCGGCGACGCCGAGCACGGCTGTCGGGATGCGTCCCTCATCGACGTGGCGGCGCGCCCAGTCGAGCGCCGCGGGGTATCCCGTCATGCCCGAGGAGCGTAGCGGACGGGCGACGTCGTGCGCGCGACGAGGTCGCGGAGGTCCTCGAGCGACCCCTCGATCGCGCCCAGGGCGCGCGCCTGCACGAGCACGTTGCCGAGCGCGGTCGCCTCGACGGGGCCCGCGAGCACGGGGATCCCCGCGCGGTCGGCCGTCAGCTGGCAGAGGAGCGTGTTGAGCGAGCCGCCTCCGACGAGGTGGATGGCGTTCACGCGCTTTCCCGAGAGCGACGACGCCGTGTGCACGGCCTCCGCGAACGCCGCGGCGAGGCTCTCGACGATGCAGCGGGCGAACTCGGCGCGCGACTGCGGCACCGCCAGGCCCCGCTCGCCGAGCCAGGCCGCGATGCGCTGGGGCATGCCGCCGGGTGCCGTGAACGCGGGGTCGTTGGCGTCGAAGACGGGCTGCGGGGCCTCGACCGCGGCCGCCTGGGCGAGGAGCTCGGGCAGGTCGATCGCCTCGCCCGACTCGCGCTCCCAGGCGCGCACCGACTCGGAGAGCAGCCACAGGCCCATGACGTTGTGGAGGAAGCGGATGCGCCCGTCGACCCCGCCCTCGTTCGTGAAGTTCGCGGCGCGGCTCTCCTCGGTGAGCACCGGCGCATCGAGCTCGACGCCGACGAGGCCCCATGTGCCGCAACTGATGTAGGCCGCATCCGGGTCGGTCATGGGGATGGCGACGACGGCCGAGGCGGTGTCGTGCGATCCGACCGCGACGACGGGCGCATCGAGGCCCGTGGCCGTGCGCACGGCGTCGCGGAGGCCGCCGATGCGCTCGCCGGGCTGGACGAGGCGGGGGAGGAGGCGCGACGGGATGCCCAGGCTCTCGGCGAGAGGGGCGTTCCACGACGAGCCGTCGACGCGCAGGAGACCCGTGGTCGACGCGTTGGTCGACTCGGCGACCTTCTCGCCCGTGAGCCAGTAGGCGACGAGGTCGGGGATGAGGAGCGCGTCGTCGGCGAGGTCGAGCACGCCGGCGATCCGGTCGGCGGCGTACTGGTAGAGCGTGTTGAACGCGAGGAACTGCAGCCCGTTCTCGGCGTAGAGCTCGGAGAACGGCGCGACGGCGTGCACGGCGTCGACGCCGGCGGCTGTCCGCTCATCGCGGTAGTGGTACGGGGTGCCGAGCATGCGTCCGCCGCGGAGCAGCGCGTAGTCGACGGCCCAGGAGTCGATGCCGATCGACGACACCTCGCCGGCCTGGCCGGCCGCGCGCAGCCCGTCGACGATCGAGCGGTAGAGCTCGAGGATGTTCCAGTGCAGGCCGTCGATCGTCTCGACGGGCGTATTGGCGAAGCGGGCGACCGCCTCGAGGCGCAGCTCGTCGGGGCCGACGTGGCCGAGCATGACCCGTCCGCTCGTGGCTCCGAGGTCGACGGCGGCGACGGTGACGCTCATGGGCGTGGACTCCTGTGGGGTGGGGATGGCGGGAAGGGGGATGCCCGGACGGGCGCGCGTGCGGAGCGCGCCCATCCGGGCATCAGACGGGTCACCGCAGGAAGGCGGCTGCGACGCCCGAGTCGACGGGGATGTGGAGGCCCGTGGTGCGGCTGAGCTCCGGCCCCGTGAGCACGTACACCGCGTCGGCGACGTTCTCGGGCACGACCTCGCGCTTGAGGATCGTGCGGTTGGCGTAGAACTGGCCGAGGTCCTCTTCCTTGACGCCGTAGGTGGCGGCGCGGTTGGCGCCCCAGCCCGCGGCGAAGATGCCCGAGCCGCGCACGACGCCGTCGGGGTTGATGCCGTTGACCCGCACGCCGTGCTCGCCGAGCTCGACGGCGAGCAGGCGCACCTGGTGCGCCTGGTCGGCCTTCGTGGCGGAGTAGGCGATGTTGTTGGGGCCGGCGAACACGGAGTTCTTCGACGAGATGTAGATGACGTCGCCGCCCATGCCCTGCTCGATGAGCGCCTTCGCGGCGGCCTTCGAGACGAGGAACGAACCCTTCGCCATGACGTCGTGCTGCAGGTCCCAGTCCTTCTCGGTCGTCTCGAGGAGGGGCTTCGAGAGCGACAGGCCCGCGTTGTTGACGACGAGGTCGATGCCGCCGAACGCGAGCAGCGTCGCGTCGATCGCGGCCTGCACGCCGTCGGCGTCGGCGACGTTCGCCGCGACGCCGATCGCCACGTCCGACCCGCCGAGCTCGGCGGCGGCAGCCTGCGCCTTCTCGAGGTCGAGGTCGGCGACGACGACGCATGCGCCCTCGGACGCGAGGCGGGTGGCGATGGCCTTGCCGATGCCCGATGCCGCGCCGGTGACGAACGCGATGCGGCCCTGGTGGGTCTTCGGCTTCGGCATCCGCTGCAGCTTGGCCTCCTCGAGCGCCCAGTACTCGATGCGGAACTTCTCCGCGTCGGAGATGGGCGTGTACGTGGAGAGCGACTCGGCGCCCCGCATGACGTTGATGGCGTTGATGTAGAACTCGCCCGCGACGCGCGCCGTCTGCTTGTTGGCGCCGTAGCTGAACTGGCCGACGCCCGGCACGAGGACGATGAGCGGGTCGGCGCCGCGGATCGCGGGGCTCTCCTCGGTCGCGTGAGCCTCGTAGTAGGCGGTGTAGTCGGCACGGTACTCGGCGTGCAGCTCCTTGAGGCGCGCGATCGACTCCTCGATGCTCGCGGAGGCGGGCAGGTCGAGGATGAGCGGCTTGACCTTGGTGCGCAGGAAGTGGTCGGGGCAGCTCGTGCCCAGTGCCGCGAGGGCCGGGGCCTTCTCGGACGCGAGGAAGTCGGTGACGACGTCGGCGTCGGTGAAGTGGCCGACCATCGGCTTGTCGGTCGAGGCGAGCCCGCGGATGGTCGCGGCGAGGGCGGCGGCCTTGGCACGGCGCTCGGCCTCGGGGAGGGCCTCGTAGCCGGGGCGGACGGCGCCGAACGGGTCGGCCTTGCCGTGCTCGGCGATGTAGGCGGCGGCGGTCTCGATGATCCAGAGCGAGTTGCGCTCCGACTCCTCGCTCGTGTCGCCCCACGCGGTGATGCCGTGGCCGCCGAGGATCGTGCCGACGGCCTGGGGGTTCGCCTCCTTGATCGCGGCGATGTCGAGGCCGAGCTGGAAGCCGGGTCGGCGCCACGGCACCCAGACGACCTTGTCGCCGAAGATCTTCGCCGTGAGCTCCTCGCCGTCGGCGGCGGTCGCGATCGCGATGCCGCTGTCGGGGTGGAGGTGGTCGACGTGCGCGGCGTCGACGAGGCCGTGCATGGCCGTGTCGATCGACGGGGCGGCGCCGCCCTTGCCGTGGAGGGTGTAGTCGAACGCGGCGACCATCTCGTCTTCGCGGTCGATGCCGGGGTAGACGTCGACGAGGGCGCGGAGGCGGTCGACCCGCAGCGCCGCGAGTCCCTCCTCCGTCAGCGTGCCGAGGTCTCCGCCCGAGCCCTTGACCCAGAGGAGCTCGACGGGCTCGCCCGTGACGGGGTCGATGTCGGTGCCCTTGGCCGACGTGTTGCCGCCGGCGTAGTTCGTGTTCTTCGGGTCGGATCCGAGTCGGTTCGACCGTGCGATCAGGTCGGCGACGGTGGGGTTCGTCATGGGGTTCCTTCGAACGGGATGCGCCGGGGCGGCACTGTGAGGTTATGTGAAAGATAACACGTCACAACGCGCTTCGGAAGGGCTCAGACGATCTCCGCAAGGAGTCGGTAGGGATCGAGTCGGGGATCGGACGGTTCCAGCTCGGTGACGATCGTGGAGAACTCGCCGCCGTCGAGCGCTCGCGCGACGGATCGGCGCCCGAGCTTGGAGGAGTCGACGCACAGGATGGTGCGGCTCGCGCCCGCCGCGAGCACGCGCTTCACCTCGGCCTCCTCGACCGAGACTTCCGAGGTGCCGTCGACCGGGTCGACCGCATCGGCCGAGGTGAAGAAGACGTCGAAGTACACCGACCGCAGCGATCGGGCGGCGATCGGGCCGACGAGGCTCCCCGTCGTGGGCTCGGCCTCGCCGCCGGAGAGCACGGCCGTGACGCCCTCGAGGCGGTTCGCGACCTGGAACGTCTCGAAGGCGTTCGTGTAGACCGTCAGCCGGTCGCGCGATCCGAGCGCCGCCGCGAGCGCATGCGCGGTCGTGGAGGCGTCGAGGGCGACGACGCCGCGGCGCGGCACGAGGGCGAGGGCCTTGGCAGCGACGGCGCGCTTCGCCGTCGCGCGCACGGCGGAGCGGGCGTCGAATGCGCGCGCCGTCTCGGCGGCGACGGCACCTCCGCGCACGCGGCGCACGCGCCCCTCGGCCTCCAGCTCGAGCAGGTCGCGCCGGATGGTCATGCCCGACACGGCGAACAGGTCGGCTGCGACGTCGATGAGCACGCCGTCGGGCTCGTGGGCGAGTGCGACGAGCCGGTCGCGACGGCGCTCCGCGTCGAGGTTCGAGATGGCCATGGGGGAATCCTAGGAGTCGGGTGGCGCGAGACCACGCGATCTAAAAGTGACAAAACGTGACATCGATGACATGATGTGACGCGGACCGCCGATGCGGCCGGTCGAACGAAGGAGTGCACATGTCGTCAATCACGGCGCCTGCGGAGAAGGGCTTCCTGGGTCTGTCACCCGCCCTGATCTGGGGATACGTCGCCATCGCCCTCTTCATGACAGGAGACGGGCTGGAGCAGGCGTTCCTCTCGGACTACCTCGTCACGGACCTGGGGTACACAACGGCGCAGTCCGGCACCCTGTTCACGGTCTACGGGCTCGTCGTCGCCGTCGCGGCCTTCGCCTCAGGGGTGCTCGCCGAGTACTACGGGCCGAGGCGCGTCATGGTCGTGGCGACCTTCGGGTGGATCGCCTTCCACGCCGGCTTCCTCTTGTTCGGGATCATGGCCGACAACTACGCGATGATGCTCGTCATGTACGCGATCCGTGCGATCGCCTACCCGCTGTTCGTCTACGGCTTCGTCGTATGGATCTCGTATGCGGCTCCGCAGAGCCGACTCTCCAGCGCCATGGGCTGGTTCTGGGCGTCGTACTCGATCGGCGTCGGCGTCTTCGGATCGTACCTTCCGAGCCTCGCCATCCCGTTCGTGGGGGAGGTCGCCACGATGTGGGCGGCGATCGCCTTCATCGCGGCGGGCGGCCTGCTCGCCGGCTTCCTCGTCACGGGGCGCGGCCCCAGGACCGACGGCCCGCGGTCGCTCGCGGGCCTCGGGCGGACGCTCGCGCACACCGTGGCACTGCCGTTCCGCAATCCGCAGCTCGGCCTCGGCATGGTGCAGCGCATCATCAACCAGATCGCGCTCTACGGATTCGTCGTCATGCTGCCGATCGTGTTCGTCCGCGACATCGGCTTCGAGCAGTCGCAGTGGCTGCAGCTCTGGGGGCTCGTCTACCTCGTGACCGTCGGCACGAACCTCATGTGGGGGATCCTCGGCGACCGCATCGGCTGGATCCGCACGGTGCGCTGGTTCGGCAGCATCGGGATGTTCCTCGCCACACTGCTCCTCTACTTCCTGCCCGCGACGTTCGGTCCGGTGCCCTGGATCGCGGGGGCCGGCGTCGTCCTGTTCGGCATCGCCATCGCGGCATATGTGCCCCTCTCTGCGCTCATGCCGGCGCTCGAGCCCGAGCATCGCGGCGGCGCGGTCGCCCTCCTGAACCTCGCAGCGGGAGCCTCGCAGTTCGTGGGCTCGCTCCTCGTGACGCTGCTGTGGGGCGTTCTCGGGACGGAAGGGACCGTCGTCGTGCTCGCGTGCACCTACCTCGTCGGATTCGCGCTCACCTTCCTCATGAAGGTCGACCAGTCGGCGCTGGCCCGCCACGAGGCGGAGCAGGCCGCGTCGGCGGCGCGGTGACGCGCGCCGTCCGCTCAGAGCAGCCGCGGCCGGCCCGCCCCGGCGAGGGCGGCGAGACGGGCGTCGTCGGCATCGAGATCGGTGCAGACGACGTCCGCCTCGTCGATGCGCACCGAGACGGCCACCGAGCGCTCGCCGAGTTTCGACCGGTCGACGCCGACGACGACCGAGTCCGCCGCCTGCAGGAACGTGCGCTTGATCTGGGCTTCATCGAGGGTGTCCTCGTACCCGCCGGCGCGCTCGTCGAAGGCGGCCACCGACAAGAAGAACGCCCGGTACGCGAACGAGGAGGCCGCCTGCTGCGCGATGGGGCCGCTGAACGAGTCGATGCGCGGATCGAGGCGCCCTCCGGTGAGGAGGGGCGTGATCCCCGGCTTGCCTTCGAGGGCCCGCAGGGTGTCGAGCCCATTCGTGACGACCGTGAGGTCGTCTGCGCCGAGCATGAGCGTCGCCAGTCGCGACATCGTCGACGACGAGTCGAACGCGACCACGCCTCGCGGCGGAACGAGATCGAGGAGCTTGCGTGCGATCGCGGTCTTCTCAGCGAAGCGGGTACGGGCCCGGCCTCGGAAGCTCACCGGCTCGGTCGTCCGCGCGCCGCCGCGGACGCGCCGGGCGAGGCCGCGCTCCTCGAGCACGCGCAGGTCGCGGCGAATGGTCTGCTCGCTCACGTCGAGTGCCGCCGCGGCCGTCGCGAGGGACACGAATCCGGATGCGCTGAGCTCCGCACGGAGCCAGCTCTCGCGTTCGTTCGTCGCGACGCTCTCCATCCCCCCATCGTACGGTCGCGGCGCCATGCGTCGCGTCCCGCCGTCCGCCGTCCGTCCCTCGATAGTCAGGAGATCCCATGACCACCGTGCTCGCCGCAGGCGACCGCTTCATCCGCCCCGACCTGTTCCACGCCCGCGTGCGGGCGGAAGCCGGCGATCTCGTCGCCGCGGTCCAGGAGATCGAGCTGCCCTGGCCCGACGTGCCGTTCGGCCGGATCGGCGACGTCGACGAGGCCTCGGGTGACGAGGAGACGCTCATCGCCGCGCTGGACGGATGCCAGGCGATCGTGACGCAGCTCGCGCCGATCACGGATCGCGTCCTCGCGGCGAGCCCGGAGCTGCGCTTCGTCGGCGTCTCGCGCGGAGGGCCCGCGAACATCGATCTCGCGGCCGCGGAGCGGCACGGCGTGCTCGTGTGCAACGTGCCGGGACGCAACGGGGTGGCGACGGCCGAGATGAGCCTCGGCCTGCTGCTCGCCATGCTGCGGCGGATCCCCCTCACGCAGCGCACGCTCGAGGACGGACGCTGGGAGGGCGGGTTCTACCGCCACGACCGCGTCGGCACCGAGGTCGCGGGCTCGACGGTCGGCATCCTCGGCGCCGGAGCGGTCGGGGCGCGCGTCGCGACCGCCGTCACCGCGATGGGAGGGCGCGTGCTCGTCTACGACCCCTACCTCCCTGCGGGCGTCCTCGCGGACGTCGAGCGCGTCGACGACGTCGACGAGCTCTTCCGGCGCTCGGACATCCTCACCGTGCACGCGCGTCTCAACGCGGACACGGCCGGTGTCGTCTCCGCCGAGCGCATCGCGCTCATGCCGCGCGGCGCGCACCTCGTCAACGCCGCGCGCGGCGGTCTCGTGGACTACGTGGCCGTGGCCGCGGCGCTCGAGAGCGGCCAGCTCGCCGGCGCGGCGTTCGACGTGTTCCCGACGGAGCCGGTCGACTTCGGCCATCCGATCTTCGCGGCCGCGGCAGCGGGGCACAATGTCGTCATGACGCCGCACATCGCGGGAGCGAGCACGCAGACGGCCGAGCGGGCGGCCCAGGGCGTCGCGGAGGAGCTGGGACGCTTCCTGCGCGGCGAGCCCGTGCACCACGCGCTCACCGCGGTCGGGGCGACGAGCCTCTGATGCGGCTGCTCCTCGGGATCGATGTCGGGACGACGTCGGTCAAGGTCGTCGCCACCGACGCCGCAGGACGCCTCGTCCGGGAAGGGGCGCTCCGGTACCCCACGACCACGGATGCGGAAGGCGGCGCCGAGCAGGACGCGGGGGCGTGGTGGCGCGCGCTGCGGGAGATCGCCCCGCGCGTCGTCGGCGGCGACGAGGTGAGCGCCGTCGCCGTGACCTCGCAGGCGCCGACCCTGGTGCCTGTCGCGGCGGACGGCGTCGACGTGGGTCCTGCGCTCACCTGGCTCGACAGGCGCGCGCAGTCCGATGCCGCGACGGTCGCGGCGCTCGCCGCGGGGCGCAATGGCCCCGACGCGTTCTTCGGCACCGCCAAGCTGCCGTGGCTGCGCCGCGAGCGCCCGGGCGTCGCGCACGCGGCGCACCGCGTCGTGTCGGCGAACGGGTACGTCGTCGCGCGGTTGAGCGGTGCGATCGTGCTCGACGACAGCTCGGCGTCGCTCATGCAGGGCTTCGACGAGGTCTCGTCCTCGTTCCCCGCGCGGCTCGCCGAGGCCGCCGGCGGCCTCCTCCCGGAGATCGTGCCGTCGACCGCCGTGGTGGGGACGGTCAGCGCCGGGGCCGCGGCGGCGACGGGGATCACGGAGGGAGCGGCCGTCGTCGCCGGCGCGATCGACGCCGTCGGGTCGGCGCTCGAAGCCGGCGTGCTCGCGCCCGGCGGGCCGCTCATCGAGATGACGGGCTTCTCGAGCGTGTCGATGCTCGCGGTGCCGACGGGGACGACGGTGCCCGGATTCATCCACGCCCGGCACTGCGTGCCCGGCACGGATCTCCTCATCGCCGCACAGGTCACGGCGGGGGCGACGGTCGACTGGGTGAACGCGCTCGACCAGGCGTCCGACCTGCGCGACGATCCGCGGCTCGCCGAGCGGGCACGGCCATCCCGCCTCACCTTCGCGACGGCGCTGGCCGGCGAGCGCACCCCGACGTGGAACCCCCGCGCGCGTGGCGTCGTCGACGGCGTCGACCTCGCGACCGACGGCGTCGAGCTCATGCTCGCCGCGCTGGAGGGGAACGCTCTCGCGCTCGCGGGCGACGTGGATGCGTTCGGCGCGCACGGGTATCCCGTGACAGAGGTGCTCGCGACGGGCGGGGGTGCGCGATCCGACCTGTGGCTGCAGATCAAGGCCGACGCGCTCGGCGTGCCCGTGCATCGCGCGGAGCGCGGACACGGCGCGGCGCAGGGGGCTTCCTACCTCGCTGGTGCCGGCGCAGGGGAGTACCGGCTCGGCGACGTCGTGTCGGGCGCCGGCATCGAGCGGACGTTCGTCCCCGACGCCGCGCGTCACGCCGCGTACCGGGAGAAGCTCGCGTGGGCGGCTCGCGTCGCGGAGCTCAACGCCGTGCGCTGAGGCTGACGACGCGGCGGATGGCCGTGCCGTGATTCGGATGGCTGTGGCCGGTGTGCGCGTGTCGGCCGCAGGGGGCGTCATCCCTCCCGCCGGTCCGAATCGCGGTACGGGTGCCGGCCCAGCCGGACGCGTCGCGAACGGCGGGAGGGCACGGCGTGTGCCGTGTCCTCCCGCCGTGCGGCGTCAGAGCCGGGCGATGCGCGCCGCGAACGTGTCGAGCGTCGCGTCGGCGCCGGGCTCCTCCGGGCGGTTGAGGTGCCCGTGCGTCGTCCCGGGCTCGAGCGAGGCCTCGACGTCGACGCCCGCGCTGCGGAGCGTCCGGGCGAACGCCTCGCCCGAGACGCGCAGCTCGTCGACCTCGCTGTTCACCATGACGACGGGCGGGAACCCCCGCAGCTCGTCGGTGGTCGCGAGACCGGGCACAGCCGCGGTCGAGGCGGCGTCCACCGGTCCGCCGAGGTAGTTCTCGTACATCCACGAGACGACGGCCGGCGAGAACTGGTCGCGCAGCCCCGCGTCGTCGAGCAGCGCCGCGAGCTCCGCCGGCGTCTCGGGCTGCACCGCATGCAGCGTCGGGTACGCCAGGACGAGGAGCGCGGGGAGCGACCCGCCCTCCTGCACCCCGCGGACGAGGACGCCCGTCGCGAGGTTCGCGCCCGCGCTCGCCCCGCCGAGCGCCACCTTCGCCGGATCCGCGCCGAGCGACGGCGCGTGCTGCTGCGTCCACGCGAGCGCGAACGCCAGCTCCTCGGATGCGACGGGGAACCGCACGCCCTCACGCGGCTCGTCGACGGGCCAGCGGGGGCCGTCCTCCGCCGGAGCGAGCGCGTAGTCCACCGACACGACGGGGATGCCCCGCTCGGCGAGACCGCGCGCGACGGCGTCGGCCTCCGGCATGTCGAGGTCGCCGAACGCGAACGCGCCGCCGTGCGCCCACACGAGGGCCGCGCCGGAGGGAGCCGTCGCGGGGTAGACGCGGACGCGCAACGGGCCGTGCGGCCCGTCGAGCGTCCGGTCGCCCGCCTCGATCACGCGCCCCAGCCGGCCTGCACGCCTCCGACGCGAGCCGCCTCGATCTCCTCCTGGTAGCCGGAGGCGAGGTAGGCCGCCATCGGGTCGGCGGGGAGGCCGCGGGCCTCGCGCCACTGCGCGAGCGCGGGGCGCACGTCAGTGTAGAACGCGTCCATGAACACGGCGTTCGCCGCGAGCACGTCGCCGGACACCTGCGCCGCGCGCAGGGCCTCCTGGTCGACGAGCAGGGCGCGCGCCGTCATCTCCTGCACGTTGAGCACCGAGCGGATCTGCCCGAGCACCTTGTTCTCGACGTTGTGGCACTGGTCGAGCATGAACGCCACGTCGGGGTTCGCGTAGCCGCCGCCGCGGATGACCTCGAAGAGGATGCGGAACAGCTGGAACGGGTCGGCCGCGCCGACGATGAGGTCGTCGTCGGCGTAGAAGCGCGAGTTGAAGTCGAACGAGCCGAGCTTCCCGAGACGCAGCAGCTGCATGACGATGAACTCGATGTTCGTGCCGGGTGCGTGGTGCCCCGTGTCGAGGCAGACCATGGCGCGCTCGCCGAGGGTCGCGACCTGGGCGTACGACGTGCCCCAGTCGGGGACGTCGGTGTGGTAGAACGCCGGCTCGAAGAACTTGTACTCGAGCACGAGGCGCTGGTCGCCCGTGAGGCGCTCGTAGATCTTCTGCAGCGAGTCGTTGAGGCGGTCCTGACGGCCGCGCATGTCGGCCTGGCCGGGGTAGTTCGACCCCTCGGCGAGCCAGATCTTGAGGTCGCGCGATCCCGTCGCGTGCATGACGTCGATGCAGGCGAAGTGGTGGTCGATCGCCTTCTGGCGGATGGCCGCATCCTCGTGCGTCAGGGCGCCGAACTTGTAGTCGTCGTCCTGGAACGTGTTCGAGTTGATGGTGCCGAGCTCGACGCCGTTGTCCTCCGCGTGCTTGCGGAGGTCGTCGAAGCTGTCGACGAGATCCCACGGGATGTGCAGCGCGACCGAGGGGGCGAGCGCCGTCAGCTTGTTGACCTGCGCGGCGTCGGAGATCTTCTCGAAGGGGTCGCGCGGAGTCCCGGGCGTGGCGAACACCTTGAAGCGGGTGCCGGAGTTTCCGAACGCCCACGAGGGGAGCTCGATCGCCTGCTGCTCGAGCCGGCCGAGGATCTCGTCGCTCAGGACGGGGGTGGGAGTCGTCATCGACGGGTGCCTTTCGCTTTGAAACGATTTAATGAATCGTTGTCCCCATGCTAGGTACGATGGGGCGCGAGGTCAACCGGGGAGGTGCGATGGCCGTCAGCGTCAAGGACGTCGCGCGGGTCGCCGGCGTCTCGGCCGGCACCGTCTCCAACGCCCTCAACCATCCGGAGCGCGTCGCGGAGGAGACCGTCGAGCGCGTGCGCGCCGCCATCCGCGAGCTCGGCTACGTGCGCAACGACGCGGCGCGCCAGCTCCGCGCGGGGCGCAGCCGTTCGGTCGGGCTCATCGTCCTCGACATGCGCAACCCCTTCTACGCCGACGTCGCGCGCGGCGCCGATGCGCGGGCCGAGCGCGACGGCCTCTCGGTGCTCGTCTCCGACAGCGCGCGCGATCACGGTCGCGAGCGGCGGCTCGTCGACCTCTTCGCCGAGCAGCGCGCGAGCGGCGTCATCGCCACGCCCCTCACCGACGACCTCGCCCCCTTCGAGGCGCTCGCGCGCCACGGCGTCCCCGTCGTGCTCGTCGACCACGAGGGGGACGCGGACGGTCTGTCGACCGTATCGGTCGACGACAGGAAGGGCGGCCGTCTCGCCGTCGAGCGGCTTCTCGCCCGCGGATGCCGGCGGATCGCCTTCGTGGGCGGCCCCCGCGACCTGCGCCAGGTGCGCGACCGCTTCGAGGGCGCCCGCCGCGCCGTCGCGGAGGCGACGGGTGCGGCCCTCGAGCGCATCGACATCGACGACCTCACGGTGGACCACGGACGGGCGGCCGGCGAGCGGCTGCTTCGGCGCTCCGAGCGCCCAGACGGCCTCTTCGCGGCCAACGACCTCGTCGCCGTGGGGCTGCTGCAGGCGCTCACGATGACGGGCGATGTGCGCGTACCCGACGACATCGCCCTCGTCGGGTACGACGACATCGACTTCGCCGCCTCGACCGTCGTGCCGCTGACCTCGGTGCGCCAGCCGGCCGAGATGCTGGGGGCGACGGCCATCGAGCTGCTCGGTCGCGCACCGGGCGAGCACGTGCGATTCGAGCCCGAGGTGATCGGCCGCGCGACGGCTTAGGCGGCGTCAGCGCAGCCGCGCCCAGCCGAACGCCGGCAGCGACGCCGAGAGTCGTCCGCTCGGCGTCACCACCTCGACATCGCGCGCACGGTCGTCGAGGTTCGCGGCGAGCACGGCGGGTCCGCCGCCGACCGCCCACACGAGGCCGTCCGCACTCGTCCCGGAGGCGAGGACCGACCCCGCGAGAGCGGCGACCGCGTCGAAGGCCGCGAGCGCGGGCAAGGGGGCCCCGTCCGCAGTGCGGAGCCCGCGCGGCCCCCACTCCTCGAAGAAGCAGATCGAGGAGACCCCCGGCACGGCGAACGCGGCGGTGCTCGCGACGAGCCACGCCGCGAGCTCCGGCGCCGACTGCCGCGCGTCGTCGGCGCCCGTGAACGCCGCTCCGTACCCCTCCCGCAGATCGCCTCGCGACGGCGCCGGCTGCGGAGCCGTCGCGACGTCGTTGAACCGGGGCCGGAGCGTCACGGGCCCGACGTGCACGGGGAGGCCGTCCGCGATGCGCACCGCCTGCTCCGCCGTCAGCCGCTGCATCGCGACGGACTCGACGAGCTGCTCCGTGCCGACGGCGTGGAAGAGCGGCGTCGACGCGAACGCGACCCCGTCTGCCGCTCGAGGCAGCTCCGCCTGCTCGCGGTTCAGCTGCGTGAAGTGCGAACGGGCCCCCGCGAGCACCTCGGCGGTCGAGCCCGTGCGCATGAGCGCCGCGCGCAGCGCGTCGACGTGCGCGGGGCGGCTCGTGTGCACGGCGCGCGAGAACGCCGCGATCCGCCTCACGTCGCACCCGGCGAGGGCGGCGACGGCCGCGTCGAGCGCGGCCGCGGAGGACGCCGTCAGCGCGTCCGCGTCGTCCTGCGGCAGCACGATCCGCACGTCGAGCGGCCGTCCCGTCTCGCGTGCGAGTGCCGCTCGCCACGACGGGACGGCGAGGTCGAGTTCGACGAGCACGGTGCGATCACGGGGGATGGCGGGCGCCGGGTCCGGTGCCGTCGACGCCCCCGCGAGGATCTCCGGGAAGACGCCTGCGCCGACGAGTGTCACGCGGGCTGTCGACCCGGGCGCCGGGGTCGGCGAGCCCGACACCGTGATGACGATCGACTGCGCGAGCTCCTCGCCCGCCGCGATGCGATACGGGAACGGCAGCGCGAGGGGTCGGCTGTACGTCTTGTACGACGCGTCGGTCCAGTTGCGCTGGTCCTCCATCTCGAAGACGTCGCCCGCGAACGCGATGTCGACCCGCATGCCGGCATCGGCCCATCCGAGCGCGGCGATATCGATGACGGGCTGGTGCGGGCTGATGGCGCGGGGGAACGCGGTCGCCTCGCGTCCGCCGTCGGCGTGCACGACATCGAGTGCCGTGCCCGCGAGATGCGGAGGGTGCAGCACCACGAGGCCCGTCCGATTCGTGAGCCATTCCGCTGCCGCGCTGCCGCGCCATCCGATCTCGAGGCGGCGTCCCTCGGCGCGCACCGCCACCGCACCCGACAGGCTCGAACCGCACCCGTCCGTGTGCACGGCGATGTCGAAGCCGTCGCCGTGCGCCGTGACGCCGTCGACGCGCATCTCGGCCGTCGCCCAGTCGCGGTCGCGCGCGACGGCCCGGACGCTGCGGAGCACGACGGCCCCCGCATACCGGATGTCGGCGAGCTCGTCGGCGCGTCGCTCGAGCGACCACGCGCCGTGCTCCCACACGACGCCGTCGCCGGCCCAGGCGTGCGATGCGGTCACAGGCTCGTCATGCCCCCGTCGACCTGGAAGATGGCGCCCGTCGCGAACGAGCCCTCGTCGCTCGCGAGGTACACCATGATCCCCGCGACGTCGTCGGGCGTGCCGGCGCGGCCGAGGGGGATGCGCCCGACGATGGCCGCGCGCGAGACCGGGTCCTCGCTGATCGCCGAGACGAGGGGCGTCTCGGTGTACGCGGGCTGCACGGTGTTGACGCGGATGCCGCGATCGGCATACGCCGCGGCGACCGTGCGGCCGAGACCGTGGATGCCCGCCTTCGTGGCGCTGTAGGCGGTGAAGTCGCGGCCTTCGCCGTTGACGCCCGTGGGACTGCCCGTGAGGATGATCGATCCGCCGCCCGTCCGGAGCATCGAACGCACGGCGTGCTTGACGGTGAGGAACGTGCCGGTCAGGTTGATGTCGACCGTCCTCCGCCAGACGTCGAGGTCGAGGTCTGCGGCGGGCGCGTCCTGTCCGAAGAGCTGCACGCCCGCGTTCGCGACGACGACGTCGGGGGCCCAGCCGTCGGCATCCGCCTCGGCGAAGCCCGCGGCGACGGCGGCTTCGTCGGAGATGTCCATCGTGACGGCGCGCGCGTTCGCGCCGAGGGAGGCCGCCGCGGCGGCCGCGCCCTCGCCGTTCCGGTCCGCGAGGATGACGCGCGCGCCCTCGCCCGCGAACCGGGTCGCCACCGCGAGCCCGATGCCGAGGGCGGCCCCCGTGACGAGCGCCGTCTTCCCTGCCAGTCTGGTCATCCGTCGGCCCCTTACCGTGCGATCTCGTCGAGGTGCAGCATGCGCGCGAGGTTCCTGTCGAGCTCGTCGTCGCGGAAGATCTTCTTCCAGTCCTCCTTGATGATGCTCTCGCGACCGTAGTCCATCGCGATGAGGCAGGCGTCGCTGAACGGGTTGTCGCCGCGCAGGCCGTTCGCGAGCGCGACCTGCGTGTGGCCGTAGAGGATGCTCCGCGCCGCGGCCTCCGGCACGCCCATGGTCTGGACGGCCTCCTGGAGCGCCTCGTTCAGGAGCGCGCCGATCATGCAGGCGACCGTCTCGACGAGGGTGGGCTCGAGCTGGGCGAGCTGCTTGACGGTGACCCAGTGCACGTCGATCACGGGCGCGTAGATGGCGCGGACGGTGGCCTCGACGACGGCCTTCTTGGCGGGGGCGTCCGACTCGATCGCCGCGATGGCGTCCTGCGGGGCGGCGATGCCTCCGAACGTGTCGGCCCACTGCTCCGGCGTCTCGCGCTGCAGGAAGATCGACGGATGGCAGGGGTGCGCGACCGCCTGGACGATGTCGTCGCGCGTCGTGAGGAGGCCGGCATAGGCGGCGGCGGGGTCGAGCGTGAGGACGATCGTCCCGGGCTCCAGCTGCGGCACGAGCTCCGCGGTGACGGGGCCGAGGGCGAGGTCGGGGACGGCGAGCACGACGATCTCGGCGTCGGCGATCGCCGTCTGCGCGTCGGAGAGCTCCCGTCCTGCGGCGCGCACGCGCTCCTGGCCGGCGGGCGAGTTCTCGACGTACCAGACGGTGTGGCCCGTCTTCACGAGGTTGTCGGAGACGCGGGTCCCCATCTTCCCTCCCGCGCCGAACACGGCGATGCGGTAGGCGGTCTCGGTCATGAAGCGCTCCTCAGCGTCTCGATGGCCCGGCGGGTCCATTCCCGCTCGGTCCGGATGGTGGTGGTCGCGTCGCCCTGCCACGGCAGCCAGTGCTCGACGATCTCGTCGATGCCGCGCTCACGCGGGCGCACGGTGCGCAGCAGGTGCGGGTAGTCGTGGAGGCCGGCACCCATGGGGGCGCCGGAGTACGTGAAGCCGACCCAGCCCGGCTGCCGGTCGAAGGCGAAGTCCTTCGCGTGCACGTTCACGACGTGAGGGGCCGTCAGCTCGATCACGTCGACGGGCCGCTCGAGCCGCGCGACGACATTGGCGGGGTCGAGGCAGATCCCGAGCGCGGGGCTCGCGATCCGCTCGACGAGCGCCACGAGATCGGCCGTCGCGATCTGCTCGTAGGTCTCGAGGGCGAGGACGACGCCGGCGGCCTCGTACGCGGGGAGGGTCGTCCGCAGCCAGGTCTCCGCCTCGGCGAGGGAAGGGCGGGACGTGGGGGAGAGGAGCATGCTTCGCACGAGGCGCGCGCCGAAGACCTCGGCGAGGGCGAGCTGGCGCGCGAGCCGCCCCGGCTCGACGCCCTTCGTGCCGAGCTGGATGCCGACGCCCAGGTCGCGCGCCGCGGCGGCGGCATCGTGCACCTCGGCGTCCGTCATCGCCTCGAGCGGTGCGAAGTCGCAGATCTGGAAGAGGTCGACGTCGAGCGCGCGCGTCTCCTCGAGCGCGCCGCGCAGGCTCAGCGGCTCGGGGGAGCGGTCGGAGTGCCGCCAGAAGAAGGCGTACGTGCCGAGGCCGATCACGGGCGGACCGCCGCGAGGGTCGCCGCCTCATGGAGCACGGAGACGAGGGCGTCGGGGTCGTGGGCGAAGCGGCCGAGGAACAGCCCGTCGACGGCGTCGCCGAGTTCGGAGAGGAGACCGGGGCCTGCGGCGCCGCCGTAGACGACGCGCGAGCCGCTCCGGGCGGCATCGGCGCGGAGCGCGGCTCGCAGCGCGCCGGCGACGGCTCGCGCGTGCTCGGCGGGTGCGGGCTCGGCGGCGCCGATGGCCCACACCGGCTCGTACGCGATGAGGACCTCGCCTGCCGGCACGTCGTCGAGTGCCGCGCCGAGCTGGTCGACCGCGATGCGGGCCGCCGCCGCCGGGGCGGCGCGCCGGTCCTCTCCGATGCACAGGAGAGGGGTGAGGCCCGCCTCGCGCGCGCGGCGGGCCTTCGCCGCGACCGCCGCGTCGGTCTCGCCGTGTCGCCTCCGGCGTTCGGCGTGCCCGATCTCGGCGATCGTGGCCCCGACCTCGGCCAGCTCCGCCGCGGCGACCTCGCCCGTGAAAGCCCCGGCCGGATCGGCGGACAGGTCCTGCGCGCCGACGCGCACGCGCGTGCCGGCGAACGCGGCCACGGCTGCCGGGATCTGCAGGAAGGTCGGGGTGACGAACAGCTCGACGGCGCCGCCGGCGACGGCCTCGTCTGCCCGCACGCGTGCCGCGACGGCGTCGAACCAGGCGCGCGCGCGAGCGTGGGAGAAGTACGTCTTGAGGCTCACGCCGATGACGGGTGCGGCCATCAGCAGGTGCCGGTGGACTCGTAGGCGTCGATCACGGCGACCTTCTCGGCCGAGGCGCTCGCCGGATCGAACCGGTAGCCGAGCCACTCGCGGACGAGGCGGCGCGCCAGCTCGATGCCGACGACGCGCTGGCCCATGGTGAGGATCTGCGCGTTGTTGGAGAGGACGCCGCGCTCGACGCTGAAGGAGTCGTGCGCCGTGACCGCGCGGATGCCCGGCACCTTGTTGGCGGCGATGGCGACGCCGAGGCCCGTGCCGCAGATCAGCAGCGCGCGATCCGCGTCTCCCGCGGCGACCTGCTCGGCCGCGGCGATGGCGACGCGCGGATAGGCGGTGTGGCCGTCGGCATCGACGCCGACGTCGACGACCGACGCGACGCCCGGGTGCGCGGCGAGGTCGGACTTGAGGATCTCCTTGTAGGTGTATCCGGCGTCGTCGCAGCCGATGACGATGCGCAGCTGGTCGGTCATCTCAGTTCCCTTCGGGGGCGGCGGCGAGCAGGTCGCCGACGCGGGTGGCGATGAGCGCGAGCGAGATCGCGCCGGGGTCGGGGGTTCCCACGGCGTGCGCGCCGTGGGTGCGGGCGCGCCCGAGGCGGGGCATCAGCTCGGCGGTCTCCGCCGCGGCGCGGGTGGCGTCGTCGGCGGCCCTGCGCCACGCATCGGCGAGCGGAAGGCCGTCGGCGACCGCGGACTGCAGCGCGAGGGAGAACGGGAGGAGCGCGTCGACGAGGGTCTTGTCGCCGCGCTCCGCCTTGCCCTGCATCTGCACGCCGCGCAGTCCGTCGGCGACGCCCTCCGCGACGGCCGCCGCGGACGGGCGGCCCTCGTCGCCCAGCCGGGCCGCGACGGCGTTCAGGATGACGCCCCAGAGCGCCCCCGACGTGCCGCCGGCACGGTCGGCCCAGGCATCGGCCGCGTGCGCGAGCACGGTGCGGGCGCCCGCACCGGCGTCCGCGGCCGCGGTGCCCGCCGCGAGGGCGGCGTGCGAGCCGCGCTGCATGCCGATTCCGTGGTCGCCGTCGCCCGCCACGGCGTCGATGCGGCCGAGCTCGTCGACGTTCTCGTCGATCGCGCGGACGATCTCCTCCAGCGCGCCGCGCACGGTGCGCGCGACATCCTGCGACGCGGCGTCGCCGCGGAGGGGCGGCGCGGACGTGCCCGGACCGGACGGAGCGGGCGTCGCCCGCGCGGCGTCGGGTGCCCCGAGTTCGGGAGCCGCGGGGGCCGTCGTCACGGCCGGGAGGGCTCCGCGGCGGTACGCGGGCGCGTCGACGGGGGCGCCCCAGAGCCGTTCGAGCTCGTCGTCGAGCCAGAACAGCGTGAGCGAGCCCCCTGCCATGTCGAACGACGTGCAGTACTCGCCCACGTGGGGGTCGACGATCACGATCCCCGCGGCCTCGAGCAGCTGCGCGATGCGGCGGTAGACGACGAAGAGCTCCTCGTGCGTGAGCGAGCCGAGGCCGTTCAGGATGGGCACGACGCGCGCTCCGGCGGCCGTCACGCCCTCCGGGAGCTCGGCCAGCAGCTTCTCGACGAGCAGCGCCGCGAGCTCGTCGGCCGTCGGGATGGCGGTCTCGTCGATGCCCGGCTCTCCGTGGATGCCGAGCCCCACGGCCATCCGGCCCGCGGGCACCGAGAACAGCGGCGAGGGAGCACCAGGGAGGGCGCATCCGGTGAACGCGACGCCGATCGACCGGGTGCGGTCGTTCGCGCGCGCCGCGACGGCGGCGACGGAGGCGAGATCGTATCCCGCTTCGGCCGCGGCGGCGGCCGTGCGGAACACCGTCAGATCGCCTGCGATGCCCCGCCGTCTGCGCCTCTCGCCGGGCGGCGCGCTGAAGATGTCGTCGGTCACCGCGACGGTCGCCGTGTCGATGCCGTCGCCGCGCAGGCGCTCCTGCGCGGCGTCGAAGTTCAGCACGTCGCCGGCGTAGTTGCCGTAGGTGAAGAACACGCCGGCGCCGCGGTCGGCGGCGCGGGCCACGGCGTGGATCTGCTGCGCCGACGGCGAGGCGAAGAGGTTGCCGAGGGCGGCGCCGTGCGCGAGACCCCGCCCGACGAGGCCGGCGAACGCGGGGTAGTGGCCTGAGCCGCCGCCGATGACGACCGCGACCTGGCCGTCCGGTGCATCCGTGGCGCGGACGATGCCTCCCGGCACGCGCCGCACATGCGTGCCGTTGGCGGCGACGAAGCCGTCGATCATCTCATCCGCGAAGTCAGCGGGATCGTTCCACAAGCGCGTCATCGCGTCGGGTCTCCTCGAGGTGGGGTCGATGTCGTGTCCATTGTGACGAACCGGTTGACCAATTGCAAGTGCGGGAACGCGGTTCCCCCGATAGGTTGGACGTCATGCCCGCCTATCCCGGAGACCGCTCGGACGAGATCGTCGCGGCGCTCGGCGCCCTCCCGTCCGGCACGCCGGTCTCCGAGGTCGCGCGCCGGCTCATGGATCTCTTCACGAGCGGCTCCATCGAGCCGGGGACCCGGCTGCCCCCCGAGCGGCAGCTCGCGGCATCCCTCGGCGTCGGCCGCTCGGCCGTGCGCGAGGCGCTCGCGGCCCTCGAGATCCTCGGGATCGTCGACGTGCGACCCGGCTCCGGCACCTACCTGCGCGGCGAGGCGAGCGAGCTGCTGCCGCAGACGCTGCGCTGGGGGCTGCTCATCGGCGAGCGCAACACGGTGCAGCTGCTCGAGCTCCGCGCGGGCCTCGAGATCTACGTCGCGCGCCTCGCGGCGGGGCGCATGGACGCCGACGGACGACGGCGCCTCGCGGAGTGCACGGCGCGGATGGCCGACGGCCTCGACGACCTGGCGGCCTTCGCCCGCGCGGACCGCGACTTCCACCAGGTGCTCGCCGAGGCGGCCGATAACGCCGTGCTCGTCGACACGCTGCACGTCGTGCGCTCGCTGCTGCAGGTGTACGCCGACCGTGCGGTCCACGACACCGACGCCGCCGAGGTCGCCCTCCGCGAGCACGAGGCCGTGCTCGCGGCGGTGCAGGCAGGCGACGAGGACGCCGCCGCATCGACGATGGCGGTGCACATGGCGACGGCGGGGGAACGCCTCCGCACCGAGGTGTCCTGACGCCCTGACCGGTTCCTGTTCTCGCCCAACGGATATCCGCTTGTCGAGAGCCCATCGGATCGCCCGATGTCGGGAGTGCTCTCGACAAGCGGATGTGCTTTCGCCGGCCGGCGCCGTCCGCCCGACGCGCTCCTCAGGCCTCCCAGACGAGGGAGAGCGGCAGATCCGCGACCGAGGCGCCGGCGCGCAGGGTGTAGGCGCCGGGCTCGACGTGCCATCCGCCGTCCCAGTGGGCGAGCCGGCGCTCGGGGAGGTCGACGCGCGCCGTGACGGTCTCGCCCGGCTCGGCGCGGACGACGGCGAACCCGACCAGCCAGCGCGCGGGACGCTCGATCGCGGAATCCGCCCGCTCGGCGTACACCTGCACGACCTGCTTGCCCGCCCGGCCGCCCGTGTTCGCGAGCGTCACCTCGAGCGCATCCCCGTCGCGCGCGGCCGCACCCCACGACCACGAGGTGTAGCCGAGCCCGTGGCCGAACGGGAAGTGCGGTTCCGCGCCCTCGCGCAGCCACGCGCGGTAGCCGACGTGGACGCCCTCTCGATAGGCGAGGCGTCCGTCCGTCGGCGTGACGTCGACGACGGGCGCGTCCGCGAGCGTCCGCGGCCAGGTCGTGGGCAGGCGTCCGCCCGGCTCGGCAGCGCCCGTGAGGATGTCGCCGATCGCCGATCCGAACTCCTGACCCCCGAAATAGCCCAGCAGAACCGCGGGCGCCTCGTCGGCCCACGGCAGCTCGACCGGCGCGCCCGCGTTGACGACGACGATCGTGCGGGGGTTCGCTGCGAGCACGGCGCGCACGAGTTCGTCCTGCCGACCCGGCAGGGCCAGCGAGGAGCGGTCGTACCCCTCCGACTCGACCTTCGCGTTGGTTCCCACGACGACGACGGCCGCGTCGGCGGCGCGCGCCGCCGCGACGGCCTCGTCGATGAGCGCATCGGGATCGCCGTCGTCGGGCGCGAGGCCGAACGTGACGCTGAGCGCCCCCTCGAGGGCGCCGCGGGCGATGTCGATCTCGACGCGGAGGTCCCGCGGCTCGCCGTGCTCGACCGCCACCCCGACGGTCGACGAGGGCGGGTTGAGGAACGCCGCGCCCAGGTCGGCGCCCGCCACGACGGGGGAGTCCTCGAGGACGAGCTCGCCGTCCACGAACACGCGCCCGCGGTTGGCGCCGGCGAAGCCCAGCAGCACCTCTCCGCTCTCGGAGGGCGTCCACACCGTCGAGAGCTCGAGCGTCGCCGCCGCGGACACCGGCGCATCCCCGCCGAACCAGACGAGGGCGGTCGACCGGCGGTCCTCGGCGAACAGCTCCGCGCCGTCGGCGTCACGGAACACGACACGGATGCCGGGGGTGCCCGTCACCGGGTTCGCGATCGTGTCGAGGGGGAGCTCGGCGACGCCCTCCTGCACGACGGCGCCGAGTGCGAACCGCACGTCGGCGTCGGGGAACGCCGCTCGGATCCCCTCGAGCGGGTTCACCACCCGCTCGGGCAGCACGGTCGCGCTGCCGCCGCCCTGCGTGCGCGCATCGCGCGCGTTCTGGCCGACCACCGCGATCGAGCGCACCCCGACGATCGGCAGCACTCCGTCGTTGCGCAGCAGCACGGAGCCCTCGACCGCGGCCTCGCGGGCGAACGCGGGGCCGTCCACGGGCGCGGTGGCGGCCGGCTCTGCGCCGCCCAGAGCGCCGACGCGCTCGGCGAGCAGCAAGAGCCGGAGCACCTTGCGGTCGAGATCCGCCTCGGCCACGCGTCCGTCGCGGACGGCCTCGACGAGGTCGGCCCAGGCCGGCGCAGGGCCGGGCATGGCGAGGTCCTGCGCGGCGGCGACGGCGTCGAGACTGCGCACGGCCGTCCAGTCGCTCACGACGACGCCGTCGAAGCCCCACTCGCTGTTGAGCGGCGTCTCGAGCAGGGAGTTCTCCGTCATCGTGACGCCGTCGACCGAGTTGTACGCGCTCATGATCGCCCACGCGCCGGCGCCGACGGCCCGCTCGAAGGGGGCGAGGTAGAGCTCGCGCAGGGCGCGGTCGGACACCACGACGTCGACCGTGAACCGGTCGGTCTCGGAGTCGTTGGCGACGTAGTGCTTGGGAGTCGCGGCGACACCGCCCTCCTGCAGTCCGCGCACGTACTCCTCCGCGAGCGCGCCCGTGAGCTCCGGGTCCTCGCTGAGACACTCGAAGTGGCGGCCTCCGAGAGGGGAGCGGTGCAGGTTGATCGTGGGGCCGAGCACGACGTCGACGCCCTTCCGGCGCGCCTCCGACGCCGCCGCGGCGCCGTAGCGCCGCGCCAGCCCGGTGTCCCATGACGCTCCGAGCGCGGAGCCCGACGGCAGGTTGAGCGAGGGCTCCCGCTCGTCCCAGCGGGGCCCGCGCACGCCGGCCGGTCCGTCGGAGAGGGTCATGGCGCGCAGCCCGATGGAGGGCAGGGGCACGGTCGTCCAGAAGTCGGCGCCCTGCACGAGCGCGGCCTTCTCCTCGAGCGTGAGCCGGTCGAGGAGCGGGCGGAGGTGATCGGTCATCGTGCGGAGCTCTCTGCGGCGATGAGGGCTCGGCGCTCGGCGCGCCGCTCCTCCTGGCGGTCGGGGTCGGGGACGGGCGCCGCCATGAAGAGGCGCTGCGTGTAGGGGTGCTCCGGCGCCGAGGTCACCTGGTCGCCGTCGCCGTCCTCGACGATCTCGCCGTGGTACATGACCGCGACGCGGTGGCTGATGTGACGGACGACCGCGAGATCGTGCGTGACGAACAGGTACGCGACGCCCGTCTGCTCCTGGATCTCGATGAAGAGGTCGAGCACGCGCGCCTGCGTCGACAGGTCGAGCGCCGACACGGGCTCGTCGCAGACGATGAGACGGGGGGAGAGCGCGAGCGCACGCGCGATCGCGATGCGCTGGCGCTGGCCGCCGGAGAACTCGCGCGGCAGGCGCGATCGCGCGTCGGACGGGAGGCCGACCTGGTCGAGCAGGTCGCGCACCCGCTTCTTCGCCTCCGCGGCCGGCACGCCCTGAATCCCGAGCGGCTCCGCGAGGATCTGCTCGATCGTCATGGACGGGTTGAGGGATGAATACGGATCCTGGAAGACGACCTGGATCTCGCTCGCGAGCGCGCGCCGCTCCGCCCGGCCGAGGTGCGAGATGTCGCGTCCGTCGTAGACGATCGTCCCCTCCGTGACGGGTGCGAGCCCGAGCACGGCGCGCCCGAGGGTCGTCTTGCCCGATCCCGACTCGCCGACGAGCCCCACGCACTCGCCGGGGCGGATGTCGAGCGACACCCCCTTGAGCGCCCGGAACGGCCGGCCGCGCAGTCCCTTTCCGGGGTACTCCACGACGAGGTCCTTCACCTCGAGCAGCGGGGCTTCCGTCGTCGTCGCGCTCATCGCGCACCTCCTGCGGTGGTCTGGAGCGGCCCGCGCGCGGGACCCTCGTCGAGGATCGCGCCGAGCAGCGCCTTCGTGTACGGATGCTGCGCGTCGCGGAAGATGGCGCGCACGGGCCCCTGCTCGACGAACCGTCCGTCCTGCATGACCGACACGCGGTCGCACAGGTCGGCGACGACGCCGAAGTTGTGGGTGACGAGGAGCATCGCCATGTGCCGCTCCGCCTGCAGGTCGCGCAGCAGGTCGAGCACCTCCGCCTGCACCGTGACGTCGAGCGCGGTCGTCGGCTCGTCGGCGATGATGAGCTCGGGGTCGGTCGACACGGCGCCGGCGATGAGGACGCGCTGGGCCATCCCGCCCGACACCTGGAACGGGTACGCCGCGAACGTCCGCTTCGGGTCGGGGATCCCGACCCGCTCGAGGAGCGCGAGAGCCTTCTCGCTCGCGTCCTTCGCGCTCATCCCGAGGCCCGTGCGGAGAGGCTCGACGAGCTGGGACCCGATCGTGAACGACGGGTCGAGGTTCGACATCGGCTCCTGCGGGATGTAGCCGATCCGCTTGCCCCGGATGCCCGCGTACGCGCGCTCGTCGGCGTCGGCCAGCTGGGCTCCCGCGAACGAGATCGTGCCGGCCGTCACGCGCCCGCCGCGGGGGAGGAGGCCCAGCACCGAGAACGCCGTCTGGGTCTTGCCCGAGCCGGACTCGCCGATGAGGCCGTGCACCTCTCCCTTGCGGACGTCGAGCGAGACGCCGTGGACGACCTCGATCGTCGAGCCGTCGGCCTGGTCGTACCCGACGCGCAGGTCGCGCACGCTCAGCAGCACGTCCTGCGTGCGCAGGGCGGAGCGGGCGTCCTCCTCGTGCACGATGACGGGGAACTCGTCGAAGACGGGCACCTCGTCGAGGTCGACGGGGGCGTCGCCGCCGCCCATCGCGAACGACGTCGTCACGGCGGCGACCGACCCGGTCGCGCCCGAGACCGCGCGACGGCGCTTGCGGCGGACCGTCACGGTGCGCTCGAGCTCGTCGCGCATGGCGTTCGCGAGCAGCGTCAGCGCGATGCAGACGAGCGCGATCGCGAGCGACGGCCACAGCATGAGCACGGGCTGGGTGTAGATCTTCGTGAACGCGTCGTTGAGCATCGACCCCCAGGTCGGCACCGACAGGTCGCCGAGCCCGAGGAACTCCAGGCCCGACTGGATGGCGATCGCGATGCCCGCGATGACGGCCGACTGGATGAGGATGGGGGCGCGCACGACGCCGAGGATGTGGCGCCCGATGATGCGGGTGTCGCCGAGCCCCGAGACGCGGGCCGCGTCGACGTACAGCTCCCCGCGCACCGAGGTCACGCTCGCGTAGACCAGCCGGAAGAACGCCGGCGACATGAGCACGCCGAACACGAGCATCGCGATCCAGACGCTGGGACCGAGCACCGAGCGGGCGGCGAGGAGCACGACGATGCCGGGCATCGCCATGACGAGCGACGTGACCCACGACGAGACGGCGTCGAACCATCCCTGGTAGTAGCCGGCGATGAGCCCCGACGCGACGCCGATCACGAGCGCCGTCACGAGGGCGACGAGCGCCGAGGCGACGGAGATCTGCGTCGCGGCGAGGAGGCGCGAGAGCACGTCGCGCCCTGCCGAGTCGGTGCCGAGCAGGTGCTCGGCGCCGGGGGGCTGGAGGATCGCCGAGATGTCGGAGTACCCCGGGTCCTGCGGGGCGAGGATCGGCCCGAGGGCCGCGACGACGGCGACGACGGCGAGGACGACGAGGGAGGCCACGGCGAGCGGGCGGCGGAGCAGCCGCCGCAGGAGCGCGGGCTGGGGGCGAGCGGTCATGACAGTCGCACCTTCGGGTTGAGGGCAGCCTGCGCGAGGTCGATCGCGAGGTTGACGATGACGACGATGATGGCGGTGACGACGACGATCCCCATGACGACGGGGATGTCTCCCTGCGTGGTCGCCTGCACGGCGAGCTGGCCGATGCCGGGGAGAGCGAACACCTGCTCGACGACGACGGCGCCGCCCAGCATGCCGATGAACTGCACGGCGAGGACGGCGAGCGCCGGCCCTGCCGCGTTGCGGAGCACGTGACGGTACACCACGCGCCCCTCAGGGAGGCCGCGGCTGCGCAGCGTGCGCACGTAGTCGCGACTCAGCGCGTCGAGCACCGACCCGCGGATCTGCTGCGCGACCGTCGCGATCGCGCCGATCGCGAGCGCGACGACGGGGAGCGTGACGGAGGCGAGCCATCCCCCGAACGAGGCCGCGATCGGGGTGTACCCGGTCGCCCGGAACCATCCCAGGTTGATCGCGAACACGAGCACGAGGCCGAGCGCGATGAGGAAGCCGGGGATGGCGAAGCCGATGACGGAGAGGAACTGCACGAGTCCGTCGATCCATCCGCCGCGCCGTGCGGCCAGCACGCCGAGGACGACGGAGAGCACCGCCGCGATGAGCGTGGAGCCGATGACGATCGACAGGGTGACGGGCAGGCGCGTCTCCATGCTCACGGTCACGAACTGGCTGCTGAACCACGAGCGGCCGAGATCGCCCGTGATCGCGTGCGTGAACCAGTCCCAGAACTGGGCGACGAGGGGACGGTCGAGGCCGAGCTCGGCGGCCTTGGCGGCGACGGTCTCGGCCGTCGCGCTCTGTCCGAGGATGCGGCGGGCGATGTCGCCGCCTCCGAGGTAGAGAAGCGTGAACGCGACGATCGAGATCACGACGAGCATGACGACGCCGGAGAGCAGGCGTCGGGCGATGAAAGCGGGCATCTTCGCTCCTGGGGGAAGCCGGGACCGCCCTCGCGGGCGGCCCCGGCGATGATCACTCGGCCGGCGTGATGTCGAAGATCGACGGGTAGGCGTTGGTCGGGTTCATCTCGACCGTCGTGCCGGGGGCCGAGGCCATGGAGCCCTCGACGCGGTAGAACGGGGCGAACCACGCCTGCTCCACGATGTAGCGGTTGAGCTCTGCGGCCGCCTCGGCCTGCTGCGCCTCGTCGCCGAACTGGATGCGCTCGATGATCGCGTCCGCGGTCTCATCCTCATAGTGGTACGGGTTGAAGATCGCGGTGGGCGAGATCATGAACTGGATGAGCTGCCAGTCGGGGTTCTGCTCGAGCGCCATGAACGACGCGGGGAACTTCGGCGCGAGCAGGTCGGCGATGAAGTTGTTGCCGGGATCGGTGTACTCGACCGTGATGCCGATCTCTGCGAGCTGCTGGTCGATGAGGGAGTACGTCGATGCGCCCAGGAGCGCCGAGCTCGGCATGGAGATCGTGAAGCCGTCGGAGTAGCCCGCCTCGTCCATGAGCTCCTGCGCCTTCTCGACGTCGTACGTGTAGTACTCGTCGAGCGACTCGTCGTAGGCGGCGCTGGACGCGGGGAACACCTGCGTCGTCACGGTGCCGTGGCCCTTCTGCAGCGCCTCCAGCATGGCGTCGCGGTCGATGGCGTAGTTGATCGCCTGGCGCACGCGCACGTCGGCGAGCGGCTCGCTCACGGTGCCGGCGCGGTCGAGGAGGAGCAGGCCCTGGAAGTCGAGCTCGTTGGCGGCGACCGTCCAGCCGGCGGCCTCGACCTCGGCGAGGTTGTCGTTCGTGGAGAGGCGGACGGCGTCGGCCTCGTTCGCCTTGATGGCGTTGAGGGCGGCCGTCGGGTCCTGGAAGACGTTGATCGTGAGCGCGTCGTAGTACTGGACGTCGGGGTTCCAGTAGTCGGGGTTGGCCGTGTAGACGTAGCTCGTGCCCGTGACGGTCGCTGCCGTGTCGAGGACGTACGGACCCGAGCCGACGGGTGCCGTCGTGAGGTCGCCCGAGGCGATCGCCTCGCTCGAGGCGACGAGGCCGGGGTCGCGCGTGAGGTAGTCGAGGAACGCGGGGTTGGGGGCGTTCAGGGTGATGACGACGGTCGTGTCGTCGGAGGCCTCGAACGACGCGACGTCGGCGAAGTAGCTCGCGTCGGGCGAGGTGCCGTCCTTGAACCGCTGCAGGTTCTCGACGACGACGTCGGCCGTGAGGGCGCTGTCGTCGGTGAACGTCACGTCGTCGCGGAGGGTCAGGGTGAGGACGGTGTTGTCGTCGTTGTAGGCCCAGTCGGTGGCGAGCCAGGGCTGGATCTCGCCCTCCGTGTCGGCGTAGAGGAGCGTGTCGAACACGGCCTGGTAGTAGGGGGCGCGGTTGCCCCATTCGGCGCCCGCAGGGTCGAGCGTCGTGGGTGCGGTGATCGCCCCGAGCGTGAGGCTGGTGTCGCCTCCGCCGGTGCCGCCGCCCGTGCTTCCGCCGGAGCAGGCGGTGAGGGCGAGTGCGGAGACGGCGAGGGTGGCTGCTGCGGCCTTCCAACGGATCATCCTTGGTCCTTCGGGTAAGGGCGACCCGCCATCGGGCCGCTTCTGCCGAGTACGCTAGCGTCAAATGCGAGGGAGCGCTAGGTTTTACGCTAGATCAGTTCACCGGTTGACCAAAATGTGATGTTTTCCGTTGCGAGGACGCGGCGGCTAGCGTGGAGTGAGCATGTCGACGAAGACCCAGACCACAGAACCCAGGAGGCCGCGCCGACGCGGGCCGTACGCCAAGACGGCCGCCGTGCGCACGGCCATCCTCGATGCGGCGCTCGACGTGTTCGCGGAGTCGGGCTACCGCTCCGGATCGCTGCGCGAGGTCGCCGACCGCGTCGGGATGAGCGAGGCGGGCGTCCTGCACCACTTCCCGTCGAAGAGCGCGCTGCTCGCCGACGTGCTCGATCGCCGAGACGTCCGCGCCCTCGAGGTCGTGCCGTTCGATCAGGAGGACGGGGAGGCGACCCTGCGGGGGCTCGTGCGGCTCGCCGAGTACAACGCGACCATCCCGGGGATCGTGAAGCTCTTCGCCGTGCTGTCGACCGAGGCGACCTCGCCGGACCATCCCGCGCACGGGTACTTCATCGCGCGCTACGCCCGCACGCGCGGCAACCTGCGGCACGCGTTCGCCTCGCTCGCCTCGCAGGGACGGCTGGCCGAAGGCGTCTCGCCCGAGCGCGCCGCGATCGCGACGATCGCCATGATGGACGGCCTGCAGGTGCAGTGGCTCCTCGAGCCGGGCATCCTCGACATGGCGGCCCAGCTGCGCCGCTTCTTCCAGGGGTTCGTCGACATCGACTTCTGAGGACATCCCGACCCCCCTCCTCGCCCAACGGATATCCCTTTGCCGAGAGGACACGGGATGGGGCGTTTTCGGGTGTGCTCTCGGCCAACGGATATCCGTTCGCCGAGTGGGGGCCGGACTGCGTGTCTTCAGGTGTGCACTCGTCCAACGGATATCCGCTTGTCGAGAGGGCGCCGGACTGCGTGTCTTCGGGTGTGCTCTCGACCCGCAGATGTGCTTTCGCCGCGGGATGGCCGGAGGGATCGCCGCGGGATGGCCGCGGGCCGGCGGGCGGGATGGCCGCCCGCGGGATGGCCGCCGGCGGGATGGCCGCAGCGCGCGGGTCAGCGCGGAGGGGTGCTGTCGCGCACGAGCACCTCGAGCGGGACGGGCTCTCCGGGCGTCCACTCCGCGTCGACCGAGGCCCGCAGGGCCTGCGCGCCGAGCTCCTCGAGCGGCAGGCGGACGGTCGTGAGCCCCGGCGTCACGTCGCGCCCCGTCGCGATGTCGTCGAATCCGGCGACCGCGATGTCGGCACCGGGGGTGCGGCCGGCGTCGCGCACGGCCGAGAGCGCTCCGATGGCCACGACGTCGCTGATGCCGAAGACGAGGGTGCCGTCAGCGAGCCCGTCGGAGAGGAGCGCGGTCGCGGCCGCGTAGCCGGCGTCGCGCGAGATCTCCCCGCGGACGACGCGGGGCGCCGATCCGCCGCCCGCGGCGAAGCCCGCCGTGAATCCGGCGAGGCGGTCGTCCGACGTCCGCAGCCCCTCGGGCCCTGCGAGCACGACGGCGTCGCGGTATCCGAGAGCGGCCACGCGCTCGCCCAGGGCGCGCGCGCCCGCCTCGTTCTCGTAGGCGACCACGCGCGAGCCCGGCAGCCCGGCGCCGAGCGTCACGACGCGCCCGCCCGTCGCCTGGACGGCGGCGATCTCGGCCGTGAGGGGGGTGGAGTCCACCGAGGCGTCGCGCGAGGCCGCGAGGATGATGCCGCGGGGGCGCTGGCCGCGCAGAGCCCGGACGAGCGCGACCTCGCGTCGCGGATCGCGCTCGGTCATGGCGATCGTGACGATGAGGCCGGCGTCGGCCGCAGCCTGCGCGACACCCGAGGCGATCTGCCCGAAGTAGGGGTCGGCGATGTCGGCGACGACGAGGGCGACGGCGGCCGACGTGCCGCGGGCGATCGCCTGCGCAGACAGGTTCGCCGTGTAGCCGAGCCGGTCGGCCGCGGCCTGCACACGCTCCGCATAGGCCTCGGCGACCTTGCGGGTCGAGCCGTTGAGCACGCGGGATGCCGTCGCGAGCGAGACGCCCGCCTCGCGCGCGACGTCGTGGAGCGTGGGCGCTCCGCTCGCGCGCGTGGTCGTGTCGGTCATCCGGTGAGCCTATCGCGGAAGCGGTTCCCGGTCGCGGAGGCCGGCGGGGACATCCCCGCGACCGGGAAGGGGATCAGGCGAGGTGGGGAGCGACGGCGCGGGCGAACCCGTCGATCGTGCGGCGCACGGCCTCGGCGGGTGCCGTGTCCCAGATCGCCTGGTTGAGCAGCTCGACCTCGATGTCGCCGTCGTATCCCGTCGCCTCGACGGCGCGGGTCATCGGACCGAAGTCGATCATCCCGTCGCCCGGATAGTGGCGCGAGAGCAGGTTGTCGGCCTCGAGCGGCGTCTTCCAGTCGCACACCTGGTAGGTCGCGATGCGCCCCTCGCGCCCCGCGCGCTCGATGTGCGCGAGCACGTCCGGGTCCCACCACAGGTGGAACGTGTCGACCGTGACCCCGACCACGGCGGGATCGAAGTCGGCGGCGATGTCGAGCGCCTGCGGCAGCGTCGACAGCACCGAGCGGTCGGAGGCGTACATGGGGTGCAGCGGCTCGAGCGCGAGCGTGACGCCGGCCGACTGCGCGTCGGGGGCGAGCTCGGCGACGGCGTCTCGCACGCGCTCCCGCGCGCCGACGAGGTCGCGCGACCCCTCGGGGAGGCCGCCCACGACGAGAACGAGCACGGCGCGCGAGCCCGCGGCTCCCGCGGCGGCGAGCGTCGCGGTCTCCTCGATGGCCCGGCGGTTTTCGTCGATCGCCGCGCGGCGGGCGGCGCCCTCGGCGACCGTGAACCATCCGCCGCGGCAGTGCGTGGAGTACCGCAGCCCCGAATCCCCGATGATCTTCGCGGACTCGGCGAGGCCCGCGTCCTGCACCTGCTCGCGCCACAGTCCGATCGCGCCGATGCCGGCATCCTGCACGACCTGCACGGCCTCGGCCACGGTCGTGTACTTGATCGTCGCCTGGTTGATCGACAGGCGCGGATGGGCGGACGGGGGAGACACCGTGCTCATGCGTGAACTCCGTTCAGTCGCAGGTAGTCGCTCCACCGCTGCGCCGCGAGAGCGGGCTGCTCGAGGGCGTTCGAGGCGTTCGCGAGCTCCACGATGCGCGACAGGTGCGGGATGCTGCGGGCGGAGTGGAGACCGCCGACCATCTGGAATCCGGCCTGATGGCCGTTGAGCCAGGAGAGGAACGCGACGCCCGTCTTGTAGTAGTACGTGGGGGCGGCGAACACCTGCCGGCTGAGCTCCTCCGTGGGGCCGAGGATGCGCAGGTACTCGTCGGGACGCCCCGCGTCGAGAGCCTGGATGGCCGCCGATGCGACGGGCGTGATCGCCGCGAACGCGCCGAGCAGAGCATCGGAGTGCGTCCGCGTCGTGCCGGGCGTCTGCGTCGGCTGCGTCGCATCCGGCACGTCGGCGCCGCCGATGAGTCCGACGTAGTTGAAGTCGTCGCCCGTGTACATCCGCACGCCCTCGGGCAGGCGCTCGCGCACGGAGACCTCGGACTCCGCGTCCAGCAGGCTCATCTTGAGGCCGGCGACCTTGCCCGGGTTCTCCTCGATGATGCGGATGAGCGTGCTCGACGCGGTCTGCCAGTCGTCGGCTCCGAAGTAGCCGGCGAGCTCGGGGTCGAACGCGGTGCCGAGCCAGTGCAGCACGACGGGCACGGTCGCCGACTGCAGCACGGCGCCGTAGACGCGCAGGTAGTCGGTTGCGCTCGTCGCGACGCGGGCGAGGTGGCGCGACGCCATGAGCACGGGGCCCGCGCCCTGCTCCTCCGTGAAGTGCAGCTGCTCCTTGTAGGCGTCGATGACCTCGTCGAGCGTGATCGTGTGCTCGTCGACGTGGTCGGTGTTGACGCCGACGGCGACCGAGCCGCCCTCCTCGCGGGCGACCTCGGCGCTGCGGCGGATGAGCTCGCGCACGGCGGCGGCGTCGAGGCCCATGTTCCGCTGCGCGGTGTCCATGGCGTCGGCGACGCCGAGGCCCCAGGAGTACACGGCGCGGCGGAAGCCCAGCGTGGCGTCCCAGTCGATCTGGGCGGGCTGCCCCGGGGTGTTGTCTCCCCAGAGCACGGGCACGACGTGCGCGGCCGCGTACGCGACGCGGCTGCGCAGGGCGCCCTCGGGCTTCGTGTAGACGCCGGCGTCGTTGAGGGGGGCGCGGGTGAGCGCGCCGTCGGCGCCGACGAGGGTGAAGTGCTCGCTCATCGTCGTCAGTCCAGCGCGAGCGCGGGGAGGACGACCTTGGCACCCGTCTTGGACGACTCCAGGCCCGCCTCGGCGAGCAGCACGCCGCGCGCGCCGGCGAGGAGGTCGAACGCGTAGTCGGTGCCCTCGACGTACGAGACGAGGTACTCCTCCCACTGCTGGCGGAAGCCGTTCAGGAAGACGTCGTTGGTCGGCACCTTCTGCCAGTCGCCGTCGTAGTCGTGCGTGTCCTCGAGGTCGGGGTTCCAGACCGGCTTGGGCGTCGCGTTGCGGGGCTGGATCTTCGCGCCGAAGAGGCCGACGACGGCCGAGCCGTGCGTGCCGTCGACGTGGAACTCGACGAGCTCGTCGCGGTTGACGCGCGTCGTCCAGCTCGAGTTGATCTGGGCGACGATGCCGCCCTCGAGCTCGAAGATGCCGTACGCGGCGTCTTCTGCCGTGGCGTCGTAGCGCTCGCCCTTCTCGTCCCAGCGGTCGGCGATGTGGATGGACGCCTGCGAGTACACGCTCTTGACCTCGCCGAAGAGGTTCTCGAGCACGTAGTTCCAGTGCGGGAACATGTCGACGATGATGCCGCCGCCGTCCTCGGCGCGGTAGTTCCAGCTGGGGCGCTGCGCAGGCTGCCAGTCGCCCTCGAAGACCCAGTAGCCGAACTCGCCGCGCACAGAGAGGATGCGGCCGAAGAAGCCGGAGTCGATGAGGCGCTTGAGCTTCTGGAGACCGGGCAGGTAGAGCTTGTCGTGCACGACGCCCGTCTTGACGCCGGCGTCTGCGGCGATGCGGGCGAGCTCGAGGGCCTCTTCGACCGACTCGGCCGTGGGCTTCTCGGTGTAGATGGCCTTGCCGGCGGCGATGGCCTTGCGGAGGGCCGTGGCGCGCGCCTTCGTCACGAGGAAGTCGGCGTAGATCTCCCACTGCGGGTCGGCGAGGGCCGCGTCGAGGTCGGTCGTGTAGTCGGCGATGCCGTGCTGCGCCGCGATCTCCGCGAGCTTCGCCTCGCTGCGGCCGACGAGCAGCGGGCGCACCGTGACCTTCGATCCGTCGGGCAGCTCCACTCCGCCCGCGTCGCGGATCGCGAGGATCGAGCGCACGAGGTGCTGACGGTAGCCCATGCGTCCGGAGACGCCGTTCATGATGATGCCGATCTCGCGGACGGCGGGGGTCGCGGTGCTCACGATGTGCTTCCTTGCTCTCGTCGGGCCGTTCAGGCCGGATGGGTAAACGCTTTCCAGCGGCTTTCACCGAGTGTGGCATACGGGGAGGGGGAGCGCAACCTCGTAGGAAGGCGTTTTCCCGCTCCCTGGGATTCAGATCTCCGCGGCGGCGAGCACGCGGGCGGGGGAGAGGAGGAACACCGGCTCCTGCGGCGCCAGTCGGATGGTCCGGGTCGGCTCGCCCGTGCGCAGATCCGTCCCCGACGCGGAGACCTCGACCTCTGCTCCGCCGTGGTTGATGATCGTCACGAGGTCGCCGCGGCGCGCGACCTCGACGCCGTCGGGGAGGCCGTCGATGACGGGGCGCACGCGCGCCTCGTCGAGCACGAGCCCTGCCACGAGGTCCAGGCCCGCTTCATCGGGCATCGTCGCGAGGTACCACGCCGATCCGGCGCCGTGCGCGCGGCGTGTGAGGGCGGGTCGGCCCGTCGACGGCCCTGACGTGAACGTGGCAGCCACCTCGGCGTCGTCGGCGAACAGCGCCTCCGCGAAGAAGGTGCCGACCGCCTCGCCCGAGCCGTCGGTGAGGGCGAAGCGCGCCTCTCGCACGTCGGCGTCGACCCAGGTCTCCGGGCCGGCGCCGTGGGACCCCTCTTCGCCCGCGCGCTCGGCGATGCGGTCGAGCGAGGGGGGCACCAGGGCGCGGAAGTCCTCGAGCGCCACGCCGAGGACGGGGCCGAGCTGGGTGAGGAAGCCGTCGGCGCGGAACCGGTCGTTCTCGTCGACGACGTCGGTGAAGGGGCCGGCGAGCAGCACACCGCCTTCGGCCGCGAAGCGGCGGAGCGCGTCTGCTCCCTCGTCCCGAAGGAGGTAGAGGAACGGCGCGATCGCGAGGCGGTAGCGCCCGTCGACATCCTCGGGCTTGACGATGTCGACCATGATGCCGCGGCGGTGCAGCGTGCCGTACCACTCGCGCACGAGGGCGAGGTAGTCGAGGCGGTTGGGATGGTCGGAGTACTCGACAGCCCACCAGTTCTCCCAGTCGAACACGAGCGCCACGGGCGCGTCGTCTCCCGGCGTCGGGAGCTCGGGCAGAGCGGCGAGCTGCGCGCCGAGCGCCGTCGCCTCGCGCCAGGTGCGCGAGCGGGTGCCGGCGTGCGGGAGCATCGCGGAGTGGAACTTCTCGGAGCCGGCCCGCGACTGGCGCCACTGGAAGAAGAAGATGCCGTCGGCGCCGCGCCCGATCGACTGGGCGGTCTCCGCGGCGAGCTGCCCGTCGCGCTTGGACGGGTTCGAGGGGCGCCAGTTGACGGCGTCGGTGGCCTGCTCCATGAGCAGCCAGGGCGCGCCGCGCTTGAGCGAGCGCACGAGGTCGCGCTGGAAGGCGGTGTTGCGCACACGGTGCGGGTCGAGGGGGTCGGGGTAGCAATCGTCGGTGATGACGTCGATGTGCGGCGCCCAGGTCGTGTAGTCGGCCGGCTTGAACGGCCCCATCATGTTCGTCGAGACCGGCTGCGTCGCCCCGGCGGCGCGGATGATGTCGCGCTCCATGAGGTAGCACTCGAGCCACATGTCCGACATGAAGCGGTGGTAGTCGAGCACCTGCGAGGGGTTGCGGCTGTACGGCGCCTTGCGGGGAGGCATGACCTCGTCCCACGCGCCGTAGCGCTGCGCCCAGAAGTCCGTGCCCCACGCGGTGTTGAGCGCCGCGATCGAGCCGTACCGGTTCTGCAGCCAGGTGCGGAACGCGTCGCGTGCGCTGTCGGAGTACTCCACGGGGAGGTGGCAGCCGAACTCGTTGCCGACGTGCCACATGACGATCGCGGGATGATCGGCGTAGCGCTCCGCGAGGCGGCGCACGAGCTCGCCGGCGAGTCGACGGTACGTCGGCGACGCGGGCGAGTGGTGCTGGCGCGAGCCGTGCCAGTACGGGGCGCCGTTCTCGTCGGCCGCGAGGATGTCGGGGTGCGCGATGCTCGCCCACGGCGGCGGCGAGGCCGTGGCGGTTGCCAGGTTCACGCCGATGCCGCCCGCGTGGAGCTTGCCGATGACGGTGTCGAGCCACGCGAAGTCCCACACGTCGGGAGCGGGCTGAAGACGCGACCACGCGAAGATCCCGAGGCTCACGGTCGTGACACCGGCCTCCTGCATGCGCAGCACGTCGTCGTCCCACACGTGCTCCGGCCACTGGTCGGGGTTGTAGTCGGCGCCGTAGAGCATGGTCCTCGTGATCTGTGTCGAAGCGGATGGCCGTCGTCAGCGACGACGGCGCGGGCGCACGGGCACCGCGACGGCCGCGAGGGCCGCGCACCCGAGCGCGGGGAGGAGGAGGGGAGGGAACATCCACGTCGCGATGCCGACGAAGCATGCGGCTGCGACGAGGTAGAGGGCGCCCGGCACGTCGCGTGCGACGGCGCCGGGCAGAGAGCGGATGGCCGTGGCCCATCCGGTCTCGGGGGTCCAGGTCCCGCAGACGTGGAGGAGCGCTCCGGACAGCAGGGCGGCGAGCACCCAGCCGAAGGCGCCGATGGCGGCCCCGCCGGGGAGGTCGCCCGATCCCGCGAGCACGATGTCGAGGGCGAGCACGCCCGCGATGAGCGTCGAGGCGAGCCCGACGACGGCGCCGGCGGGCAGCGCGCGGAGGTAGTCGGCCCAGAACTGCGTCAGGGTCGACCCCTCCGCACGCACGTACCGGCGCAGGTGTCGGCTGCCGGCCGCCAGCGCGGCCGGCAGCGTGACGACGAGGAGACCGCCGGCGACGACGAGCGCGCCCGTCAGCAGCACCTCGCCGAAGAGGCCGAACGCGCCCACGGCACCCGGGTTGCGGGCAGGCTCGTCCCCCGTCGGGCCGGAGCCCGACGCGGCGGCACGTGCCGCCGCCCGGTGCGCGCCGCGTTCTGCCTTCGCCATGGTCAGCCCTTGAGTCCCTGGGTGGCGACGCCGTCGATGAGGAAGCGCTGGAACACGATGAAGAAGAGCATGACGGGGACGAGCGCGACGAGCGACGCGGTGACGGTGGCGCCGTAGTCGGACGCGGATGTCTGGTCGTTGTAGAGGCGCAGGGCGATGGGGAGGGGGTAGTTCTCGGGGCTGTTGAGGTAGAGCAGGGGCCCCATGAAGTCGTTCCAGGTCCAGATGAACGTGAAGATCGCGCAGGTGATCAGGGCGGGCTTGACCAGCGGCAGGATGACGGACCAGAAGATGCGGGCGTGGCCGGCGCCGTCGATGCGGGCGGCTTCGTCCATGTCGCGGGGGATCTGGCGGATGAACTGGACGATGAGGAACACGAAGAACGCCTCGGTGGCGAGGAACTTCGGGAGGATGAGCGGCACGAAGGTGTCGACGAGGTCGAGCTTCTGGAACCAGATGTACTGCGGGATGATCACGACGTGGAACGGCAGCAGCAGGGTGCCGATCATCGCGGAGAACAGGATGCCGATGCCCTTGAACCTGACGCGCGCGAAGGCGTAGGCGGCGAGGGCGGAGGACAGGACGGTGCCGATCACGGCGGAGACGGCGAGGATGAGGGAGTTCGCGAAGAACCGCCACAGCGGGATGCCGGCGATGCCCTCGGAGACCTTGACGTAGTTGTCGAGGGTCGGGGCCCAGGGGATGAGGCCGGGGTTCTGCCCGAACTCGCTGTTGGGCTTGAACGTCGAGGCGAGCAGCCAGATGAGCGGGTAGATGACGATGAGGGTGATCGCGGTGAGCGCGACGAACCAGATCACGGTCTGCCAGCCGCGGCGGGTGAGCTTCTTGCGGGGCGCGGGCTTCCCGGTGGTGACCAGGTGGGTGGAGACGGTGGCGGTCATCGGTCTTCTCCGGCGTAGTGGACCCAGGACTTCTGGGTGCGGAACAGGATCACGGCGATGATTCCGACGACGATCATGATGACCCACGCGATCGCGGCGGCGTAGCCCATCTGCAGGTCGGAGAAGCCGCGCTTGTAGAGGTACACGGTGAGGTAGTTCGTCATGCCCGCGGGGCCGCCGGAGCCGTTGGAGATGATGTAGGCCGAGGCGAACACCTGGAACGCGCCGATGAGCTCGAGCAGCAGGTTGAAGAAGATCACCGGCGACAGCATCGGGATCGTGACGGCCTTGAAGCGGCGCAGCGCGCCCGCCCCGTCCATCTCGGCGGCCTCGTAGAGCTCCTTGGGGACCTGCTTGAGGCCGGCGAGGAAGATGACCATGGTGCCGCCGAACTGCCACACCGCGAGGAGGATCATCATCGGCACGACGAGGTTGACGTTCCCGACCCAGCCGCCGAGGGTGATGCCGAACAGCGACAGGGTGGAGTCGACGGGGCCGTCGGTGTTGAACATCGCCCGCCACACGATCGCGACCGACACCGACGCGCCGATGAGCGAGGGGGCGTAGAACGCCGACCGGAAGAACGCCGCTCCCTTGTCGCGGTAGTTCAGCAGCAGCGCGACCGCGAGCGCGGCGGCGAGCTTCACCGGCGTGCCCACGATGACGTAGATCAGGGTGATCGTCGCGGACTGGATGAACTGCGGGTCGTCCGTGAACAGGCGGATGTAGTTCCCCAGCCCGATCCACTTCGGGTCGGTGAACAGGTTGTACGACGTGAACGACAGGTACAGCGAGTACGCCATCGGACCCACCGTGAGGCCCAGGAAGCCCACGAGCCACGGCGCCAGGAACGCGTAGCCGGCCAACGACTCCTGCAGGCCCTTCTTCTTCAGGCCCGGACGGACGCCGGGGCTCTGCGTGCGAGGGCGCCGGCCGCCGGTGTCGGCGGTGACGACCACTCTCGTCTCTGTCGTGCTCATGGGTCTCCCGATCGGGTGGGGTGGTGGCCCGGGCGAGCGGCCCGGGCCACCGGGGGTCTTACGAGTTGAGGACGACGTCCATCTCGGAGAAGAACTGATCCACGGCCTCGTCGACCGTGAGGGTGCCGAAGTTCAGCTCCGTGCCGATCTGGCGGAACTTCTCCTCGAGCGTGCCGTAGCCGACGATCGGCACGGGCGGGGCGTCGCCGAGGCGGTCGGAGATCGACGCCTCGTAGTCAGCGATCTTCTGGCTGAAGGCGTCGAGGTCGGCGGCCTCGAGCGCGGTCGTCGACGCGGGGAGGCCGCGGTTCGTCCCGAAGATCTCGCCCGACTCGGGGCTGTTCACGAGGAAGTCGACGAGCATCGCCGCCGCCTCGGGGTGCTCGGTCGTCGACGCGATCGCGTGCAGCATGGAGGGCTTGAGGTAGAGGTCGCTCGCCGACGCGCCGTCGGTCGTCGGCGGGGCGACGAGGTCGAGCGTCTCGTAGCCCTCGCCGAGGTTGGCGAGGTAGCCGGCGCCGAAGTTGTCCCACGTGAGCTCGCTCGCCGTGAGCGCGGTGTCGAAGGCGCCGAGCGGGGTCAGCTCCTCGACGCGCTGCTGCTCGACGACCGTGCCGTCCTCGCGCACGCCGGCGCCCTGCTCCCAGAAGGCGGCGAGGTCCTCCTCCGTGAAGTTCGGCTCGCCCTCCTCCGTGAAGAGGTCCTCGCCGTTCGCGCGCTGCTGCACCTCGAAGTTCTGGATGCGGCCCGTGTAGTCGCCGCCGCCGAAGGCGTCGACGCCGGCCGCGGCCGCGGCCTCGGTGACGTCGCCCATCCACGCGTTGTAGTCCTCCCACGTGCCGCCAGGGAAGCCGTCGACGCCGATCTCCTCGAGGAGGGCCGGGTTCTCGAACAGCGCCCAGGCGTTCGTGGACGTCGGGATGCCGAACGTGCCGTCGGCGACCTCGCCGATCGCGAGGATCTCGTCGGAGAGCGGCTCGTCGTCGATGAGCCCGCCGATGTAGGGGGCGAGGTCGAGCAGCAGGCCGTTCTCGGAGTACTGGCGCAGGTACGAGTAGTCGAACTGCATGACGTCGGGGAGGCCGCCGCCCGCCGCCTCGGTCTGGCGCTTCTCCCAGAAGGCGGGGTAGTCGAGGAACGAGCTCTGGATCGTGATGTTGGGGTACTCCTCGTTGAAGGCCGCGAAGGCCTCCTCGTAGAGCGCGGCGCGCACGTCGTTGCCCCAGAAGGCGAACGTGAGCGTGACCTCCTCGTCGGGGTCGACGGTCTCGGCGACCTCCTCGGAGCTGCCGGAGCAGCCGGCCAGCGTGAGACCGCCGATGGCGGTGAGGGCCGCGATCGCGGCCAGCCTCTTGGTGCGGAACATCCTTGTCCTCTCAGAACGACATCGTCCAGGCTCCCCGGGTCGGGAGCCGCGCGGGGAAAGCGCTTGCCGAGACTCTAGCGCGTGGAAAAACGTTTCACAAGTAGAAGATCGCCCCGGGTGTGCGTCGTGTCGGAATCGTGACGCGCACCCGGGGTGAGAGGTCAGCCCTGCAGGACGACCTCGGCCTCGCTGAAGAACTGCGAGACGGCGTCGTCGACCGAGACGGTGCCGAGGCCGAGTTCCTTGCCGAGGTCCCAGAACTTCTGCTCGATCGAGCCGTAGCCCACGACGGGGGCCGGCGGCGCGTCTCCGATGCGGTCCTCGACGGAGGCGAGGAAGTCGGCGACCTGCTGGTCAGGACCCTCGAGCGTGGCGCCCTCGAGCTTCGTCTCGGAGGCGGGGAACCCGAGCGACGTGCCGAAGATCTCGCCGGCCTCGGGGCTGTTCACGACGAAGTCGAGGAAGATCGCCGCAGCCTCGGGGTTCTCGCTCGACGACGACACGGCCATCTGCAGACCGGCCTGGCGGTACAGGTCGGCCGAGCCCTCCTCGGCGGTCGGGGGAGCGACCATCGAGATGCTCGAGGCGCCCGAGTCGGCGAGGTAGCCGGCGACGAAGTTGCTCCAGCTGGCCTCGCTCGCCGTGAGGTTCGAGCCGAAGCCCGAGACCGGGCTGATCTCCTCGAGCTTCTGCTGCGGCACCGTGACGCCGTCTCGGTCGGCCGCGCCGCTCTCCCAGAACTCGGCGAGCTGCTCCTCGGTGAAGCCGAGCTCGCCGTCGTCCGTGAAGAGGTTGCCGCCCTGCGCGCGCAGCACGTTCTCGAAGTTCTGGATGCGCTGCGTGTAGTCGGTGCCGCCGAAGACGGCGCCGTCCGTGGCCTCGGTGACCTCGGCCATCCACGCCGAGTAGTCCTCGAAGCTCGTGCCGCCGGCGTAGGGCTCGACGCCGTACTCGGCGAGGATGTCGTCGTTGAGGAAGACGGACCACGCACTGTAGCCGAGGGGGAGGGAGTACTGCGTGCCCTCGAGCTGGCCGGTGCCGAGCAGGCCCTCGTCGATCGCGTCGGTCGAGACGACGTCGGAGTACTCGGAGAGATCCGCCAGGAGGCCGTTCTCGGCGTACTGGCGCAGGTAGGTGTCGGAGAACTGCCACACGTCGGGGAGTCCGCCGCCGGCGGCCTCGGTCTGGCGCTTCTCCCAGTAGGACGGGAAGTCGGTGAACGACCCGTTGATCGTGATGTTGGGGTACTCCTCGTTGAACGCGTCGATGAGCGCGTTGTAGCGCTCGGCGCGGTCGTCGTTGCCCCACCAGGTGAAGGTGAGCTCCACCTTCTCATCGGGGTCGTACGCGCCCCCGCCGCTCGAACCCGAGCATCCTGCCAGGGCGAGGGATGCGATCCCGATGCCCGCCGTGATGGTCGCCACGCGGATGAGCCTTCGCGTCATCGCTGCTCCTGCCTCTTTGCTGTGTGGTGTCGCTCTCGACGTTGGAAAGCGTTTCCCCAGCACGCTAACGCACGCAGAAACGTTTTACAAGCTCAGCGTGCGCACACGAGGGCATCGTCCTCCACGCGCAGCTCGGCGGCGAACACGACGCTGCGGCGCGCGTCGACCGCCTCGGTCTCGGCCGTGTTCTCCCCGAGCTCCGAGCCGTCCCACCACGGGTGCGTGAAGTACGTGAGCGCGGCCCTGTCGCCGTCCACGCGCACCGAGCCGTGGCGCCCGATCTGCACGGGCACGCCTCCGGCATCGCCCGACGCCTCATCGAGGATGAGCGCATCGGCCCCGCCCTGGCGCTCCCAGGAGACCGCATCGCGCGATCGGTGCACGGCCATCCCGCGCCATTCGTCCACGAGCATCCACCACCATCCGCCGAGCGCGAAGACGGCGGGCCCTTCGTGCGCGCGGCCGCCGATCGCGGTGCCGTCGAGGCGCCACGCGACGAGATCGTCCGACGACGCGACGGCCGTCGTCGAGCCCGCGGCCTCGTCCTTGTACCAGAGGCGCCAGCGGCCGTCGGGGCATCGGGCGACGGCCGCGTCGATGACCCGGTCGCTCGCGAGAGCAAGCGGCCCGACGCGGCGCCAGGTCGCCAGGTCGCCCGAGACGTACTCGACGATCGTCCGCGGATGGCCCTCCCAGCGCTCGGGCACGCCGTCGATCTCCGTGAGGTACATGCGCCATCGGGTGCCGTCGTGGATGACATCCGGCGCCCAGTGCGTGCGATCGGGCTCCGCGGGCGGCGGCGTGCCGCGCAGCGAGAGCCCGTCCGCATCGGGTTCCAGCACGCCGGCGTAGCGCCACTCCCGGCCATCGGAGCTGCGGGCCACGCCGACACGCGTGCCGTGCACCCACGCGACACCGGGGCCGGGCGACGGATGGTCGGCGCGCCGCTGCGTGTAGAGCATGACGTACGCGCCGTCGGCGTCGCGCACCACGACCGGGTCAGTCGCACCGTCGTAGACGGGATCTCGGTAGAGGGGGCCGCTCACGGCGCGAGCTCGTCGGCGAGGTGCGCGATCGCGTGCGCGTCGAGCTCGCCCTCCATGACGACGAGCCGATGTGCGAGCGCGAGCTGATCGCCCGGGGCGAGCACGACGGTCTCCGCGAAGGTGGGCGAGGGCGCCAGCACGGGGAAGGGCTCCGAGCGCACGAACCAGCGGATCGCGGGTGCGCCGCTCGACCGTCCGGCGAACGCGAGCACGGTCGCGCCGCCGTCGACCTCGTCGTGCGGGCCGGAGAAGGCGAGCCAGGGGGCATCCGATCCCATCGCCGCATCGGCATCGGCTCCCGAGCGCGAGACCGGGCCGCCCGCTCCCGGCGTCGTCACGGCACCGCCCGCGAACGAGCGGGCGAGCCGCAGGAAGAGACCGGAGTAGCCGGCGTTCTCGCGACCGTTGGTCGTCGGGCTGCCGAGCACGAGCTCGTGATCGGCGATGCTCCGCAGCGTCGTCTCGATGTCGAGCGCCCACAGGCCCCGTGCGGCGTCGACGCCGTGGAAGCGCAGCGTGCGCTCCTCGGCCAGCCAGGGCGCACCGGCCTGCGTGATCCAGGTGAGGCGCTCGGCCGCCACGGCGGCATCGCCATCCTCGACCGCGTCGAAGTCGTCGTGCCGGATCGAGCCCACGTTGTCGAGCGGCACGTAGCCCTCGCCGCGCACGTACGTGTTGCCGCCCCAGAAGTTCTGGCCCGACACGTCGGTCAGCGTCAGCTGCAGGCCCTTGTGCCAGCGGTGGTCCCACGGGCGGAACCCCGTGATCGGCGCCCCGGCGAGCGTGCGGAGAGGGTGCAGGTAGGGCTTGGGGCCCTCGAATGCGGGCGCATCCTCGGCGAACACGTAGCGGGCGATGTCGACGCCCGCCGCCGTGACGGTCAGCGCGTCCGCGCCGCGGGCGATCGCGATGTCAGGCACCGGCGGCCTCCCCGCGCGCCGAGGTCATCGTGCCGGCGTGGATGAGCGCCGTCGCGCGTTCGGGATCTCCTCCCGCCATCGACGCGTAGAAGGGGTCGCCGGGCACGAGCTCGTCGCGCGCGACGGGGCGACCCGTGAGCGCGGACTTGTACATGCCTGCCGCGAGCTCCATGACGCGCCGGCCGTCGTCCCCCGAGACGCGCGGGCGCTCGCGTCGCTCCATCGACGCGACGAACTGCGCGAACTGCGGCACGTGCGTCGTGCTCGGCACGTCGTCGCCGGGCGGCCAGGCGGCGGCCGTGTCGGCGTCGACGCCGGGGGCGGGCGTCCAGGTCCAGTTCTCGTTGCCGTAGCCGTAGAGGTGCTCGACCTCCACGCTCGCGCGCTCGAAGTCCATCCGGACGCGGCTCGTCTGCCGCGGCGAGAGCAGGCTGTTCGAGATCGAGCAGAGCGCACCGGAGGCGAAGCGCACGACGGCGAAGGACACGTCCTCCGTCTCGGTGTCGCGCGCGAGGGTCGACATGACGCTCGTGACGTCCGTCCACTCGCCGAGGATCGACAGCAGCATGTCCATCTGGTGGATGCCGTGGCCCATCGTCGGGCCGCCGCCCTCCGTCGCCCACTTCGCGCGCCACGGGACGGCGAAGTACGCGTCGTCGCGATACCAGAACGTGTCGCACTGCGCGACGAGCGGGCGGCCGAGCGAGCCGTCGGCGATGAGCTCGCGCACGCGCTCGGCTGCCGACCCGAAGCGGTGCTGGAAGATGTACGACACGAAGGGGCCCTCTGCTCCCTCGTGCGACGCGATCTCGTCGTAGTCGGCGAGCGAGAGCGTCGGCGGCTTCTCGGACAGCACCCACGCGCCCGCGCGCAGGGCCGCGATGGCGGCGCTCTTGTGGGCGATCGGGGGAGTGGCGAGGGTGACGAGATCGGGCTTCTCGGCCTTGAGCAGGGTCTCGAGGTCGGCGTAACAGGCGGGGATGCCGAACTCCGCCGCCGCCTGCTCGGCGGACGCGGCGTCGAGGTCCGCCACGGCGACGATCTCGACGCGGTCGCCGAGGGCGCGCAGGCTCGGGATGTGCTGCACGCGGGAGATGGCCCCGGTGCCGATGACGGCGGCGCGGATGGGCATGGGTGCTCCTTCGCAAGAGGTCGGGCGCCACGGCCCTGGAAAACGCTTGCCCACCAGGCTAGCGGACCGGCGGCGGCCCGTCATCCCGCCTGGGTGAGATGCAGCTGCGCATAGCGCCCGCCGCGGGCGAGGAGATCGTCGTGCGCGCCCTCCTCCACGATCCTGCCGTGCTCCAGGACGACGATGCGGTCGGCGCGGCGGATGGTCGACAGGCGGTGGGCGACGACGAGCGTCGTGCGCCCCGCCATGAGCCGGTCGAGGGCCTCCTTCACGAGCTGCTCCGACTCGGGGTCGAGCGCGCTCGTCGCCTCGTCGAGGAGGAGGATGCGCGGGTCGCGCACGAGGGCGCGCGCGATCGCGATGCGCTGTCGCTGACCTCCCGACAGGCGTGCGCCTCGCTCGCCGACGACGGTGTGCCATCCGTCGGGCTGGGCGTCGACGAAGTCGAGCGCGTTCGCGTCGCGGAGCGCCGCGCGCACGCGAGCGTCGTCGACGTCGGGCATGCCGTAGGCGACGTTCTCTCGGATCGTCCCCTCGAACAGGACGGACTCCTGCGGCACGACCGACACGCGGCGGCGGACCGAGCGCAGATCGAGGGTGCTCGCATCCCGGCCGTCGATGAGGATCCGCCCGCCCGTCGGGCGGACGAACCCCAGCACGAGGTTGAGCATGGTCGACTTGCCCGAGCCGGACGAGCCGACGAACGCGACGGTCTCGCCCGCGGGGATGGCGAGGGTGACGTCGTGGATGGCATCGGACTCGGCGTCGGGATAGCGGTGCGAGACATGATCGAGGTCGATTCGGCCCGTCACGGAGTCGACGCGGCGCCGGCCCTCGTTGACCTCGACGTCGGGCTCCTCGAGCACCTCGGCGACCGAGCGCACCGACTCGACGCCGCGCGCGGCGACGGGCAGGAGCATGAGCAGCTGCGTGAGCCCCTGGGTGAGGAGCGCGAAGTACGACGACAGCATGACGACCTCGCCCGGAGTGATCGGCACGACGCCCGTGAGCGAGAAGACGGCCGCGAGCATGAGGCACGACACGCCCAGCAGCTGCATGGCGACCCACGACATCGACGCGATGCGGCCGTTCAGGAGGTCGAGCACGAAGCCCGCACGGCGCACGCCGTCGGCCCCCGCCGCGACGCGCGTGACCGCCGTCTCCTCGAGGCCGTGCGCGCGCGTGATGGGGATGAGCGAGGCCATCTCGCCCACGCGCGCGGAGAAGCCCTCGACCTCGCGGCGGAAGCGCTCGTTGCTCGCGCGCGAGCGGCGTGCCGTGCTCCACCGGATGAGCAGCGCGAGCGGCACGGCGAGCAGGTAGACCGGGAGGAACGCCGGCACGACCACGGCCGTCATCGCGACGGCGCCGAGGAGCACCATCGTCGCCGAGAGGAGGGGGTGCATGACCTGCTGCAGCATGACCTCGATGTTCTCGACGTCGCGCACGACCTTCGTCTGCACGACGGAGGAGCTCGCGCGCGTGTGGTAGCCGATGGAGAGGTTCTGGAGCCGGGCCGCGAGGGCGTTCCGCAGCTCGGCTCCGGTGTCGCGCACGACCGTCATGAACATGCGCGTGTAGAGGACGTGGTTGGGGTAGTTCTGCAGGAGGAGGAGGGCCGCGAGCGCGAACCATCCCAGCACCGTCGCGACATCGCCGTCGCCCGCGACGAGGTCGACGATCGCGGCCGTGACCACCGGGAGCGCCCACATCGGGATCTCCTTGAGGGCGAACGCTCCGATCGCCACGGCCATCCGGCCCGGCCTGCGGGCGAGAAGACGCACGACCGAGCGGGTCGGATGGGCGCCGTCGATGCGGACGGGACGACGGGTAAGCGTTTTCTCGGGCACGGTGCCATGCTAGGAGCATCCCGTTCAGAGAGGAACTCCGTCCGTGAGCTACCACCTCGTCGGCGACTCGACCGTCGCCGCCTGCCCGGCGCACGAGCATCCGATGTCGGGGTGGGGTGCGCATCTGCAGCCGCACGTCGACGCGCCCGTCGCGAACCACGCCGTCGGCGGGTCGACGACGGAGGACTGCCTGCGCGACGTCTGGCCCGCGGTCGTCTCGGCGCTCGCGCCCGGCGACACCGTGGTCATCCAGTTCGGGCACAACGATCAGAAGCGCCCGCACCTCGACGCACGAGGGGGGTACGCCGAACGCCTGCGTCGACTCGTCGTCGAGGCGCGCGAGCGCGGCGCGGCCGCCGTGCTGTGCACGTCGGTGGAGCGGCGGTGGTTCGACGGCGACCGCGTGACGCCCACGCACGGCGACTACCCCAATGCCGTGCGCGACCTCGCGCACGAGCTCGACGCGCCGCTCATCGACCTCACGGCGTTCACGACGTGGCTGTACGAGGACATGGGCCCCGTCGCGTCGGCATCGCTGCTCAGCCACTTCGGGCCGGGGAAGCACCCGAACTGGCCCGACGGCCTCGCCGACGAGACGCACTTCCACGAGCGCGGCGCACGCCGCATCGCCGCGTTCGTCGCGCGGTCGCTGCGGGCGATCGAGCGCCGCGACGGCGACCGCCCCGCGCGCGGCTCGGAGCTCGTGAGCTGAGCCCGGCGGGGCGTTGCCGGGGCGCCGCAGGCCGGGGCGGCGGGGCCGGCGCCGGTCGGGGCGTTGCCGGTCGGGGCGTTGCCGGGTTTCGCCGCGAATCGCGGCGA
>NZ_JBSHGQ010000014.1:0-76363 GCF_053617895.1 Microbacterium sp. NPDC055683
CTCCACCCCGCGGCCGCCCCCCCCGAGGGGTGGCCGGCCGCGTCGTCGAGCCGCGCGTCAGGCGAGCGCGCGGGCGATGAGGTCCGCCTGCTCCACAGCGTGGATCTTCGACGAGCCCGTCGACGGCGCCGCCGCCGCCGGTCGCGACACGACCGAGATGCGCTTGCCGCTGCGGTTCGCGATCTCAAGCGAGATGAACGGCCACGCGCCCTGGTTCTCCGGCTCGTCCTGCACCCACACGACCTCGGCGTTCGGGTACTCCGACAGCACGGCCTTCAGCTCGGCGACCGGCATCGGATAGAACTGCTCGACACGCACGAGGGCGATCGAGTCGTCGGGCTTCTTCTCGAGCTCGCCGCGGAGATCCCAGTGGATCTTGCCGGAGTGCAGCAGCACCTTGCGGACGGCGCTCTTGTCGATCGCGCGGTCGTCGCCGATGACCGGCTCGAACCGTCCGCTCGTGAAGTCCGCGACCTCGCTCGTCGCGCCGCGCAGGCGCAGCATCGCCTTCGGGGTGAAGACGATGAGGGGCTTGCGCGGGCGCGCGTACGCCTGGCGGCGCAGGAGGTGGAAGTACGATGCGGGCGTGGAGGGACGCGCGACGGTCATGTTGTCCTGCGCGCACAGCTGCAGGAATCGCTCGATGCGCGCCGACGAGTGGTCGGGCCCCTGACCCTCGTAGCCGTGGGGGAGGAGCATGACGACGCCCGACTCCTGGCCCCATTTCTGCTCGGCGGCCGACACGTACTCGTCGATGACCGACTGCGCGCCGTTCACGAAGTCGCCGAACTGCGCCTCCCACAGCACGAGCGACTCGGGCGCCTCGACGGAGTAGCCGTACTCGAAGGCGAGGGCGGCGTACTCGCTGAGGAGCGAGTCGTACACCCAGAAGCGCCCCTGGCTCTCCGAGAGGTTGACGAGCGGCAGCCATTCCTGGCCGTTGACGCGGTCGTGGAACGCGGCGTGGCGCTGCACGAACGTGCCGCGGCGCGAGTCCTGCCCGGCGAGGCGCACGTTCGTGCCCTCGAGCAGCAGCGACCCGAATGCGAGCAGCTCGCCGAACGCCCAGTCGATCTTGCCCTCGCGGCTCATCTGCACGCGCTTGTCGAGCAGCTGCTGCAGCTTCTGGTGCACCGTGAAGCCGTCGGGCTTGTTGGCGTGCGCGTCGCCGATCTGCTGCACCACCTCGACGGGCACGCCCGTCGACTCCGGCGCCCCGACGACGACCTCGGCGGGGGCGTCGGGCGTCACGACGGGGTTCGCGCCCGTCTCGGCGGCGTGCGTCTCGGCGAAGGCGACCTCGAGGCGGTTCTGGAAGTCGGCCTTGGCCTGGTCGTACTCCTCCTCGGTGATGTCGCCGCGGCCCACGAGCGCCTCGGTGTAGAGACGGCGCACGGAGCGCTTCGCCTCGATGAGGTCGGTCATGAGCGGCTGCGTCATCGAGGGGTCGTCGCCCTCGTTGTGACCGCGACGGCGGTAGCAGATGAGGTCGATGACGATGTCGCGGTGGAACCTCTCGCGGTACTCGAACGCGAACTCCGCGGCGCGCACGACGGCCTCGGGGTCGTCGCCGTTCACATGGAGGATGGGCGCCTGGATGGTCTTGGCCGGGTCGCTCGCGTAGATCGACGTGCGGGAGTCGTTCGGCAGCGTGGTGAAGCCGACCTGGTTGTTCACGATGACGTGCACCGTTCCGCCGGTGCGGTAGCCGCGCAGCTGCGACATCTGCAGCGTCTCGACGACGACGCCCTGCCCGGCGAACGCGGCGTCGCCGTGCACGAGGATCGGCAGCCACGCGAACGAGGCGATGGGGCCGCGGTCCTGCTTGGCGCGCGCGATCCCCTCGAGCACGCCGTCGACGGTCTCGAGGTGCGAGGGGTTGGCCGCGAGGAGGACGTCGAGCTCGGCGCCCGCGTCCGAACGGAAGGTGCCCTGCGTGCCGAGGTGGTACTTGACGTCGCCCGAGCCGCGCTTGTTGCCCGGCAGCGCGCCCTCGAACTCCTGGAACACCTCGCCGTACGCCTTGCCGGCGATGTTCGTGAGCACGTTGAGGCGGCCGCGGTGCGGCATGCCGATCGCCGCGCCCTCGAGGCCGGCGTCGGCCGCGCCCTGCAGGATGCGGTCGAGGAGGGGGATGAGCGACTCACCGCCCTCGAGCGAGAAGCGCTTCTGGCCCACGTACTTCGTCTGCAGGAACGTCTCGAACGCCTCGGCCTCGTTGAGCTTGCTGAGGATGCGCAGCTGCTCGTCGTGGTCGGGCTTGACGTACTTGACCTCGAGGCGCTCCTGGAACCACTCGCGCTGCTCGTGGTCGGCGATGTGCATGTACTCGATGCCGGTCGTGCGGCAGTACGAGTCGCGCAGCACTCCCAGCACGTCGCGCAGCTTCATCTGGCGCTTGCCGCCGAAGCCGTTCGTGACGAACTCGCGGTCGAGGTCCCAGAAGGTGAGGCCGTGCGACTCGATCTCGAGGTCGTGGTGCTCGCGCTGGCGGTACTCGAGCGGGTCGACGTCGGCCATCAGATGGCCGCGCACGCGGTACGAGTTGATGATCTCCTGCACGCGAGCGGTCTTGTCGATGCGCTCGGACAGGTCGACGGCGACGTCGGGGTTCCAGCGGATGGGCGCGTACGGGATGCGCAGCGCCGCGAAGATGTCCTCGTAGAACCCGCGCTGCCCGATGAGCAGCTCGTGCACCTTCTTGAGGAACTCGCCCGAGCCCGCGCCCTGGATGACGCGGTGGTCGTACGTGCTCGTCAGCGTGATCGTCTTGCCGATCGCGAGCTCGTTGAGCGTCTTCGGGCTCGCGCCCTGGAACTCGGCCGGGTACTCGAGGGCGCCGGCGCCGATGATGGCGCCCTGCCCCTTCATGAGCCGCGGCACGGAGTGGACCGTGCCGATGCCGCCGGGGTTCGTGAGGGAGATCGTGGTGCCGGCGAAGTCGGCGGCCGTGAGCTTGTTGCCGCGCGCCCGCTTGACGAGGTCCTCGTACGAGGACAGGTACTCGTTGAAGGTCAGGGTGTCGGCCTTCTTGATGCTCGGCACCATGAGGGCGCGCGTGCCGTCGGGCTTGGGCAGGTCGATCGCGATGCCGAGGTTGATGTGCGCGGGCGCGACGACCGACGGCTTCCCGTCGATCTCGGCGTAGAAGACGTTCTGGCTGGGGAACTCCTTGAGCGCCTGGATGAGCGCCCATCCGATGAGGTGGGTGAAGCTGACCTTGCCGCCGCGCGCACGCGCCATGTGGTTGTTGATGACGATGCGGTTGTCGATCATCAGCTTCGCGGGGATGGTCCGCACGCTCGTCGCGGTCGGGACGGTCAGCGACTCGTCCATGTTCTTCGCGAGGGTCTTGGTCATGCCCTTGAGGACGGTGACCGTGTCCTCCTCGGACTCCGCGGGCTGCGCCGCGTTCGGCTTCGCCACCGGCTGGTCGGCCGGGATCGGGGCGGGCTTGGCGGGCCGGGCCGTCGTCCGTGCGACGGGCTGCTGGCCGATCACGGGGATGGGCGCGGTCGGCGGGTGCGCCTCGGTCGAGGCCTGCGCCGTCGTAGCGGGCGCAGCGGCGCTCGAGCCGGCGTTCGAGCCGTACGCCTCCAGGATGGGCCACCATTCCTTGTCGACGGAGTTCCGATCGACCTTGAACTGCTCATAGAGCTCTTCGACGAGCCACTCGTTGGCGCCGAACTCGCCCTCGCTCGATGCACCGACGCCCGTCACCTGGCTTGACACGGCAGGATCGCCCACTTTCGTCCCTGAATCGTTGGCACGCCGGCTCCCGAGGCGTTCTCGCGGCGACGGGTCTCTGCGCGTGCGTTCGGGCAACCAGCCTATCCCAATCCGCGGTGCCCACGACCCGGCTCCGACCGGCTCGAGTCGGCGCTCGCGCCTCGTCGTTCCGGTCCGTGCGCAGTCTCGTCGGGCTGCGGCGGCGGCAGGGAATCCATCGGAAAGCACCCCGCGGGCGGCCCCATCGCTTCGGACGTCTTGCGCGCCCCTCGCCGCTCGGGCGTGGCGAGCCGCCTGCGGGTCGATCCGACGCCCCGCGACGGCACACGGGCCCCGGGGCGCGTGCGCCCCGGGGCGTCACCGCCGCCGCCCTCGCTCCGTCGCGTCGTGCACCTCGCCGACGAGCTCCTCGATGATGTCCTCGAGGAAGAGGACGGCCGTCGTCTCGCCCTGCCCGTCGCGCACGCGCGCGAGGTGCCGGCCGGCGCGGCGCATGATGGCGAGCGCGTCCTCGAGGTCCGTCGTCTCCTGGACCGGCACCATGTGGTGGATGCGCTTGGCCGGGATGGGGCGGGCCGCCTTCTCCTCGACGTCGTCGCCCTCCGCGGCACGCAGGATGTCCTTGAGGTGCACATAGCCGACGGGCTCGTCCTCGTCGTCGACGATGACGTAACGCGAGTAGCCGTGCTTGGCGACGGCGCGCTCGACCTCGTCGGGGGTGACCTGCTCGGGGAGCGTCACGATGTGCGAGAGCGGCACCGCGATGTCCTTCGCCTTCTTGTCGGTGAACTCGACCGCGGCGGCCACCGTGCCGGCGGTGTCGTCGAGGACGCCCTCCCTGCGCGACTGCGCGACGATCGTCGCCACCTCGTCGAGCGTGAACGTCGACGCCGCCTCGTTCTTCGGCTCGACGCCGAACAGGCGCAGCACCGCGTTGGCGATCCAGTTGAGCACCCAGATGACGGGATGGAACACCTTCGACACCCACACGAGCGGCGGCGCGAGCAGCAGCACGGCGCGGTCGGGCACAGAGAACGCGAGGTTCTTCGCGACCATCTCGCCGAACACGACGTGCAGGTACGACACGAACAGCAGCGCGATGACGAACGCGACCGTGTCGACGGCCGCCTCCGGGATCCCGGTCAGCGCGAGCGGCTCGGCCAGCAGATGGTGCAGCGCCGGCTCGGAGACGTTGAGGATGAGCAGCGAGCAGATCGTGATGCCGAGCTGCGAGGTCGCGAGCATGAGCGTCGCGTGCTCCATGGCGTAGAGCGCCGTCTTCGCGGCGCGCGAGCCCTTCTCGGCGAGGGGCTCGATCTGCGACCGCTTCGCCGAGATGACGGCGAACTCGCCGCCGACGAAGAAGGCGTTCGCGAGCAGCAGCACGACGAGCCATGCGAGTCCTGCCCAGTCGCTCATCGGGCGTCCTCCTCGGCGTCTGCGCCCTCGGGGAGCGGGTCGGGGGTGAAGCGCACGCGGTCGACGCGGCGTCCGTCCATGCGCTCGACGCGCAGCACGCCGCCGTCGACGGGGACGGCGTCTCCTGTTTGCGGGATGCGCTCGAGCACGCTCATGATGAATCCGCCGACCGTGTCGTAGGCGTCGTCTTCCGGGACATCGACGGCGGCGCGATCGCGCAGCTCGTCGGGGCGGAGCTGACCGGGGAACGTGAGCGAGTCGCGATGACGCACGACGCCGGCGAGGCGGCGGTCGTGCTCGTCCGACACCTCGCCGACGATCTCCTCGACGAGGTCCTCGAGCGTCACGACACCGGCGGTGCCGCCGTACTCGTCGACGACGACGGCCATCTGGTAGCCGCCCGCGCGGAGCTCCGCGATGAGGGCGTCCAGGCGCACCGTCTCGGGCACCCGCAGCGGCTCGCTCGCGAGGGCGCCGGCCGGGACATCCGCCCTGCGGTCGCGGGGAACGCCCACGGCGGCCTTGAGGTGCACGATGCCGACGATGTCGTCCATCGACTCGCCGTACACGGGGAATCGGCTGTGCCCCGTCTGGCGGGCGAGCTGCACGACGGCGTCGGCGGAGTCGTCCGCGGCGATCGCGTGCACGCGGGGGCGCGGGGTCATGACGTCGGCTGCGCTGTGCCGTGCGAACGTCAGACTGCGGTCGAGCAGGGTGGCGGTGTCCTCCTCGAGGACGCCCGCGAGGGCCGAGCGGCGGACGAGGCTCGACAGCTCCTCCGCCGAGCGGGCGCCTGAGAGCTCCTCCTTGGGCTCGACGCCCATGGCGCGCAGCACGCCGTTCGCGCTGCCGTTGAGCACGGCGATGACGGGGCGGAACACGGCCGTGAACGCGATCTGGAAGGGCGCGACGACCTTGGCGGTCGCGAGCGGGAGCGCGAGGGCGAAGTTCTTCGGCACGAGCTCGCCGAGGATCATCGACAGGATCGTCGCGACCGCCATGGCGACCACGGTCGAGACGGGGACGACGACCGCCTCGGGCACCCCCCACGAGGTGAGCGGGGGGCGCAGCACGTTGGAGAAGGCGGGCTCCAGCGTGTATCCCGTGAGGAGCGTCGTCAGGGTGATGCCGAGCTGAGCGCTGGAGAGGTGCGTCGAGGTGTGGCGGAGCGCCCGGATGGTGAGCGCGAGCCGCGTCTCCCCGCGCGCCTGCCGCGCTTCGAGGTCGGCCCTGTCGAGGTTGACGAGGGCGAACTCGCTCGCGACGAACAGGCCCGTGCCGATCGTCAGGATGAGCCCCACGCCCATGAGAACGTAATCCATCACGCATCACCTCCGAGGGGCTCGGAGTGCGGGCTGTGGGGCGAACGTCTGCAACTGGGAGGGTCGTCCATCGTGCGTGTCATCCTACGGCACGGGCCGGGGCTTCGGCGGATGGCCGATGCGCCGACGGCATGACCGGTGCGCGGGCTCAGGCGAACGCGGCGGCGCGGTAGCCGCGGATGTACTGCGGCGGCCAGACGCGCTCGGGCTCCACGCCCAGCTCGCCCGCGGCCCGCAGGGCGAAGTGCGGGTCGCGGAGGAACTCGCGCCCGGCGAACACGGCGTCGGCGCTGCCCTCCGCGAGGACCTCCTCCGCCTGGCGGCCGGTCGTGATGATGCCGACCGCGGCCGTGAGGGCGCCCGTCCGCTCGCGCACGCGCTCCGCGTAGGGGACCTGGTACCCGGGGCCCACCTCGATGCGCTGGTGCGCGACGAGACCGCTCGCCGAGACGTCGAAGAGATCGGCGCCGGCGTCCGCGGCCCAGCCCGCGACCGTCGCGACGTCGTCGACCTCCAGCCCGCCCGGGGCGGAGTCGACCGCTGAGAAGCGCACGAACAGCGGGACGGCGTCGCCGACCTCCGCGCGGACGGCGCGCACGACGTCGAGCACGAGCCGCGCGCGGTTCTCGAGCGAGCCGCCCCACGCGTCGTCGCGGAGGTTCGACAGCGGCGAGAGGAACTGGTGCAGGAGATAGCCGTGGGCGGCGTGGACCTCGAGCACCTCGAACCCCGCGTCGACGGCGCGCCGCGCCGCGGCGCGGAAGTCCGCGACGACCTGCGCGATGCCGTCGGCATCGAGCTCCCGCGGCTCGGCGAAGCCCTCGTAGGCGACGGGCGACGGCGCCACCGTGGTCCAGCCGCCCTCGGGAACGGGCACGCTCCCCGACGCGTCGGCGAAGGGCCACCAGGTCGACGCCTTGCGCCCCGCGTGCGCGAGCTGGATGCCCGCGACGGCGCCCCGCGCACGGATCGACCGGACGACGGGCGCCCACGCGTCGCGCTGGGCGTCGTTCCAGATGCCGGCGTCGCGCGGCGAGATGCGCCCCTCGGGGGAGACCGCGGCCGCCTCGCTCATGACGAGGCCCGCCCCGCCGGAGGCGAACTGCGCGAGATGGACGTGATGCCAGTCTCCCGGCACGCCGTCTTCCGCGCTGTACATGCACATGGGCGACACCCACAGCCGGTTGGGGATGGTCGTGTCGCGGATCGAGAGGGGGCTGAAGAGCAGGCTCACGGCGGATCCTTTCGGCGGTCGCCGGGCCGAGGCGACGGCGGCGCGGATAGGGTGGCCGCATGCCGGGAGGACATGCAGCGCACTCGGACGAGTGGACGGGGCACGACGCGGCGCGCGTGCTCCGGGTGCCAACCGCCTCGGATCACAAGTATTCCCGCGGTGTCGTCGCGTTGCACACCGGATCGCGCGCGTATCCGGGTGCCGCCGTGCTCTCGGCGGAGGGGGCGTGGCGCGCGGGATCCGGGATGGTGCGGTGGGACGGCCCCCGCGAGGTCGCGGCGCTCGTGCTCGCCCGCAGGCCCGAGACGGTCGTCGGCGCGGGGAGGGCCGATGCCCACGTCATCGGCTCCGGCATCGACGCGCGTGCGCGGGACGATGCGCTCACGACGCGCCTGCAGGCCGTGCTGCGCGGCGGCGCGCCGGTCGTCGTCGACGCGGGAGCGCTCGACCTCGCGGCGCAGGCGCGCGTGCCCCTCGTCGTCACGCCGCACGACGGCGAGCTGCGCGAGGTGCGCATCCCCCTGGGCTTCGGGATCGACGACGTCGACGACGACCCGCTCGCGCCGCGGCTGAGCGGCGCCTTCGCCGAGCGCGTGCTCGTGGTGCGCGAGACGGCCGTCGCGCTGGGCGGCGTCGTCGTGCTGAAGGGGGCCGCCACGATCGTCGCGACCCCGGGAGGATGGTGGACGACGGTGCGTGCGGGAACCCCCTGGCTCGCCACCGCCGGCACGGGCGACGTCCTCGCCGGGGCGCTCGGCGCGGTGCTCGCGGGGGCGGCGGCAGCGGCCCGCGTCGAGGGGCGCGAGCTCGACGTGGAGGAGCTGGGGCCCGTCGCCGCCACGGCGGTGTGGCTGCACGGCACGGCGGGGCGCATCGCCGCGGGGCAGGTGTCACCCGCGGGCGGCGGATCCGGGCGTCCGATCACGGCCCTCGACGTCGCGGAGGCGCTGCCGGCCGCGTTCGTCCATGCGCGGGTTCCGTAGGATGGGGCGCGTGCCGAACCGCGTCGTCCTGTGGGCCGGGTTCGTCGCCGTGCACGCATGGGTCGCCGCCGCCGGGTTCTGGATGCCGAACCAGCCGATGGGCGACGTGAACCTCGTGTACGACCCGTGGTCGACGCGCGCGCTGTCGGGCGACGGCATCGTCGGCGTCACGGAGTCGTGGGTCTACCCGCAGCTCGCACTCGCCCCCATGATGCTCGCCCAGGCGCTCGCGGGGATCGGGGGATACGACCTCGGCTGGGCCCTGCTCGTGACCGCGCTCGACGCCGTCGCGTTCGCGATCCTGCTCGGGCGGGGGCGCTCCCGGGCGCGCGTCGGCGCTGCGGCGTTCTGGCTCGCCTTCCAGCTGCTCCTCGGGCCCGTCGGCATGTACCGGCTCGACGCCGTCACCGTGCCCCTCGCGATCACGGGACTGCTCGTGCTCGCGACGCGGCCCGCCGTCGCGTCGGCGGTGCTGACGGCCGGCGCCTGGGTCAAGGTCTGGCCGGCAGCGCTCGTCGCGACGGCGTTCGTCGCGCTCCGCGGGCGGCGGGGCGCGGTCGCCGTGGGAGCGGTCGTCACGACGGGCGTCGTGGTGGCGCTCGTGCTCGTGAGCGGGGGAGCGGCGCACCTCGCGGGGTTCGTCACGATGCAGACGGGCCGAGGGCTGCAGCTCGAGGCGCCCGTGAGCACCGCCTACCTCTGGGGCGCCATGCTCGGCATCCCCGACTGGTGGATCTTCTACGACCGCGAGATCCTCACCTTCCAGGTGACGGGCCCGAACGTCGACGCCGTCATCGCGGCCATGACGCCCCTGCTCGCCGTCGCGGTCCTCGCGGTGCTGGGGGTCGCCTTCTGGAAGGCGCAGTCCGGGGCCTCGTACCGGTCGCTCGTGCCGCCGCTCGCGCTCGCGCTCGTCCTCGTGCTCATGGTCTTCAACAAGGTGGGGTCGCCGCAGTTCCACGACTGGCTCATCGCGCCGATCGTGCTGTGGATCGTGGTCGACCGCGCGGCGGCGCGCGGGCCGGCGCTCGCCGCGCTCGGCTGCGCGCTGCTCACCCAGCTCGTCTACCCGCTGCTCTACATGGGGGTGATGACGGCGGATCCCGGCCCCGTGATCGTGCTCGCGCTCCGCAACGCGCTGCTCGTCGTGCTGCTCGGATGGGTCGTCGCTCGTCTCGTGCGCCTTCCGGCCAGGCGACGCGCCCCCGTCCTCCTCTCCGGGCGCTGACCCGGGTCGTCCTATCGAAGGGAACCGCCATGCTCGTCGCCTTCTCCGTCGCGCCGTCGGGAGACGGCCGCGCCGACGGATCCGTCCACGACGCGGTCGCCGCCGCCGTCGCCGTCGTCCGGGCATCGGGGCTCGCCCACCGCACGACCTCCATGTTCACGGAGATCGAGGGGCCGGACTGGGACACCGTGATGGCCGTCGTCAAGAGCGCGACCGAGGCCGTCCTGCCGTTCGGGTCGCGCGTCTCGCTCGTGCTGAAGGCCGACATCCGCCCGGGGTACGAGGGCGAGATCGACGGCAAGATCGCCCGGCTCGAGAAGGCGATCGACGCGCGCGACGATCGGGCCTCCTGATCGCCCGTAGACTCGACGGGTGACCACCTCGACCACCACGTCGAGGGGTGCGGCGATGTGGGCGCTCCTCTCGCTCTCCATCGGAGCCTTCGGCATCGGCATGACCGAGTTCGTGTCGATGGGCCTGCTCCCCGGCATCGCCGGCGACCTGCTCCCGACCGTGTACGGGGCGAGCCCGGAGGACGCCGTCGCGCAGGCGGGCGTGCTCATCAGCCTCTACGCGCTCGGCGTCGTCGTGGGCGCGCCGACGATCGCCGCCGTCGTGTCGCGGTACCCGCGGCATCGCGTGCTCATCGCCCTCGCCCTCGCTCTCCTCCTCTTCAACGCGCTCACGGTCGTCATGCCGACCTTCGAGCTCGTCGGCCTGTCGCGGTTCCTCTCGGGACTGCCGCACGGCGCCTACTTCGGGATGGCCGCCGTCGTCGCCGCCGACCTCTTCGGTGCGGAGAAGCGTGGGCGCGCGATCGCGGTCGTCATGGGCGGCCTCTCGATCGCGAACCTCGTGGGCGTGCCGGGAGGCACGCTCCTCGGGCAGCTGCTCGGATGGCGCGCCGCCTACCTCGTCGTCGGCGCGGTCTTCCTCGCGGCGCTGCTCATGATCGCCTTCTTCGTCCCCGCGCAGGCGGGAGACCCCGGCCGCACGTTCCGGAGCGAGCTGCGCGTCTTCCGCATCCCGCAGGTGTGGTTCACGATCGCGATCGGCTCCATCGGCTTCGGGTCGTTCTTCGCCGTCTACAGTTACGTCGCCACGCTCGTCACGGAGGTGTCGGGCGCCGACGAGCGGATGGTCCCGATCGCGCTGGTCGCCATCGGGCTCGGCATGACGGTGGGCAACTTCCTCGGCGGGTACCTCGCCGACCTCAGCGTGAAGAAGACGCTCGTCTACGGCCTCGTCGCGCTCGCCGCGGCGTCGGCGCTCGTCGGCGTCGTCTCGCACGTGCCGTGGCTGCTCGTCGTCGCGCTCCTCGTCTTCGCGACGGTCTCGGCGACCGCGACGCCCACGGTGCAGCTGCGCCTGCTCGACGTCGCCCGCGACCATCAGGCGATCGGAGCGGCTCTCAACCACTCCGCGCTCAACGTCGGCAACAGCCTCGGCGCGGCGCTCGGAGGCGCCGTGATCGCCGCGGGCTGGGGCTACGTCGCGCCCGTGTGGGTGGGCGTCGTGCTGGCCGTCGTCGGCGCCGCCATCGCCGTGACGGCGTTCGCCGTCGAGCGGCGGACGCCCGCGCGCGCGTTCGACGAGGCGTTCTCGTCCGAGGACACCTCGTCCGAGGACACAGGGACCTCGCCCATCCCGACGGCCTGATCCGGGTCGGCGCGGCGAACTAGGCTCGAGGCGTGACCGACCGATGCGCCTGGGTGCGCGACGCCATCCGCCTGCTCGAGGCGGACGCGAACCGCAGCGCCGACACGCACCTGCACGTCTTCCCGCTCCCGCCCGAATGGGGGATCGACCTCTACCTCAAGGACGAGTCGGTGCATCCCACGGGATCGCTCAAGCACCGGCTCGCGCGCTCGCTCATCCTGTACGGGCTCGTGAACGGCCGCATCGAGGAGGGGACCACTCTCGTGGAGGCCTCCAGCGGATCGACGGCCGTCTCGGAGGCGTACTTCGCCCGCATGCTGGGCCTCGACTTCGTGACGGTCGTGCCGCGCCGGACGAGCGCCGAGAAGATCGCCCTCATCGAGTTCTACGGAGGGCGCTGCCACTTCGTGGACGCGCCGGGCGACATGGACGGCGAAGCGGCGCGGCTGGCGGCGGAGACGGGCGGCCACTACCTCGACCAGTTCACCTACGCCGAGCGCGCGACCGACTGGCGCGGCAACAACAACATCGCCGAGAGCGTCTTCCAGCAGCTCGCCGCCGAGCGGTACCCCGTTCCCAGCTGGATCGTCGTGGGCGCGGGCACGGGAGGCACGAGCGCGACGTTCGGGCGCTATGTGCGCTACCGGCGCCATCCGACCCGCATCGCCGTCGTCGACCCCGAGAACTCGGCCTACCACGAGGGATGGCTCAGCGGCCGCGACGACATCGTCACCGGGCTGCCGAGCCGCATCGAGGGCATCGGCCGCCCGCGGGTGGAGCCGTCGTTCATCCCGGGCGTCATCGACGAGGTGCTGCCGATCCCCGACGCGGCGTCGCTCGCGGCCATCCGGGTGCTGCGGGATCGCACGATGCACTGGGCGGGCGGATCGACGGGCACGAACCTCGTCGGCGCGTTCCAGCTCATCGCGCGCATGCGCGCCGAGGGCCGCACCGGCAGCGTCGTCACGCTCATCTGCGACGGCGGCATCCGGTACGCGCACACCTATTACGACGACGCGTGGATCGCGGCGCAGGGGCTCGACCTCGCCCCGCATCGCGCCCGCCTCGAGCGGTTCCTCGCGACGGGGGAGTGGGACGCCTGAGAATCCGTCCAGGTCGGGCCGCGGCGCCGGCGGCGGCGCATAGCCTCGAAGGCATGGAAGCGATCTACACCACGGAAGCACTCGCCACGGGAGCCGGCCGCGACGGCCGCGTCGTCGTCGCGGGCACCGATCTCGACTTCGACCTCGCCGTGCCGAAGGCCATGGGAGGCTCGGGCGACGGCGCCAACCCGGAGCAGCTGTTCGCCGCCGGATACGCGGCGTGCTTCCACTCCGCGCTGCAGGCCGTCGCGCGCACGAAGAAGGTCTCGATCACGGGCACGTCCGTCGGCGCGCGCGTCGGCATCGGCTCGAATGGCGAGGGCGGCTTCGCGCTCTCCGTCGACCTCGAGGTCGTCATCCCCGAGCTCGACGCCGCGACCGCGCAGGACCTCGCCGACGCCGCGCACGAGGTGTGCCCGTACTCGAACGCGACGCGCGGCAACATCGACGTGCGCGTGAGCGTCGTCGACGACTGAGGGACTCAGGCGTCGAGCAGGCGCCGGAGGTGGTGCGCGACGGCTTCCGTCTCGATGAGGAAGCCGTCGTGCCCGAAGTCGCTGTGCAGGACCACCGACTCCTGCCCGTCGAGCGTGCGCGGGATGCTGCGGGCGATCCGGTGCTGCCCGTCGACGGGGAAGAGCCGGTCGCTGTCGACCCCGAGCACGAGCGTCGTCGCCGTGACGCGCGCGAGCGCCTCCTCGACGCCGCCGCGGTCGCGGCCCACGTCGTGGGAGTCCATCGCCTCGACGAGCAGCATGTAGCTGTTCGCGTCGAAGCGGCGCGTGAACTTGTTGCCGTGGAAGTCGAGGTACGACTCCACGGCGAACCGGCCGCCGTGGCCCAGCGGGCTCACGCCCGACTGCCATGAGCGCTGGAAGCGCTGGTTGAGCTCGGTGGGGCTGCGGTAGTTGAGCAGGGCCATCCGGCGCGCGAGGGCGAGGCCGCGGTGCGGGCCCTCGCCCGGTGCGGCGTCGTAGTAGTCGCCGCCCGCGAACCGCGGGTCCATCTGGATCGCCTCGAGCTGCACCGAGTTGAGCGCGATCTGGTCGGCGGTGTTGATGGGCGGCGACGACAGGATGGCCAGGCGCGCGACCCGATCGGGCAGCCCGACGGCCCATTCCAGCGCGTGCATCCCGCCCATCGACCCGCCGACGACGGCGGCCCAGCGGTCGACGCCGAGGGCGTCGGCGAGGCGCACCTGCGCGGCGACCTGATCGCGGATGGTGAGGTACGGGAAGCGCGACCCCCACGCCTCTCCGTCCGCGTGGATGCTCGCGGGGCCCGTCGATCCCTGGCAGCCGCCGAGCACGTTCGGGGCGACGACGAACCAGCGGTCGGTGTCGATGGCGAGCCCCGGCCCGACGAGCTCCTCCCACCATCCCGCGGTGGGGTGGCCGCGGCCGGCGGCGCCGCGCACGTGGCTGTCGCCCGTGAGCGCGTGCAGGATGAGGATCGCGTTGTCGCGTGCGGGCGAGAGCTCGCCCCAGGTCTCGTAGGCGATGCGGAAGGCCGGCAGCACGCCGCCCGCCTCGGTGCGGAGCGGACCGAACGCCGCGAAGGCGCGGTCGCCGGCCGGGTCGCCGTCGCGCCACGCTCCCGTCGCGCGCGGTCGCCCGGCCATGGAGCGGGCGTCGGCCTCCGTCACGGGAGCCGACGGCACCGTATCCTCGGAGATCTGCCAGTCCATCCGTCCATTCTCCCGTGCCGCGCGGTCCCGTCGCGCCAGTGTTACGCGCGGGCGCGTCGCGTCGCATCGCGTCGCGTCGCCCGGACGCCCGGCTGCCCTTCCGCCGAGACCAGCTCTCGTCGTCGAGACCAGTGCTCCCCGCACGGGTTTCGACGACCAGGGCTGGTCTCGACGAATGCGGCCGCACCGCCCCGGACGCGCCGCCCCGGACGCGCGGATGCCCCGGGCCGGGGCCCAGGGCATCCGCGGGGGAACGGCGTCAGGCGCGGGCGGCGGCGGACGCCTCGCGTGCGGCGACGAGCGCCTGCTCGAGATCGGCCTTCAGGTCCTCGACGTTCTCGAGGCCCACGGAGAGGCGCACGAGACCGGGCGTCACGCCGCTCGTCAGCTGCTGCTCCGGCGTCAGCTGCGAGTGGGTCGTCGACGCGGGGTGGATGACGAGCGAGCGCACGTCGCCGATGTTCGCGAGGTGGCTGAACAGCGTCAGCGAGTTCACGAACGTGCGGCCGGCGTCGACACCGCCCTTGAGCTCGAACGACAGCACGGCGCCGACGCCCTTGGGCGCGTAGCGGTTCGCTGCCGCGTACCAGGGCGACGAGGGCAGCCCGGAGTAGTTCACGGTCGCGACGTCGGGGTGCGACTCGAGCCACTCCGCGATCTCCTGCGCGTTCTGCACGTGGCGCTCGACGCGCAGCGACAGCGTCTCGATGCCCTGGATGAGCTGCCATGCGCTGGCAGGGGCGATCGACGAGCCGAGGTCGCGCAGCAGCTGCACGCGCGCCTTGATGATGTAGGCCAGCTCGTCTCCCACCGCCGCGGTGTAGCTGGCGCCGTGGTACGACGGGTCGGGGACCGTGAGCCCCGGGAACCGGTCGACGTTCTGCGACCACGCGAAGCGGCCGCCGTCGACGATGACGCCGCCGATGACCGTGCCGTGCCCGCCGAGGAACTTCGTCGCCGAGTGCACGACGATGTCGGCTCCGTGCTCGAACGGCCGGATGAGGTACGGCGTCGCGATCGTGTTGTCGACGATGAGCGGCACGCCGCTCTCGTGCGCGATGTCGGCGACGGTCTGGATGTCGAGCACGTTGACGGCGGGGTTCCCGATCGTCTCGGCGAAGAACAGCTTCGTGTTGGGGCGCACGGCGGCGCGCCACTGCTCGGGGTCGTCCTGGTTGTCGACGAACGTGACGTCGATCCCGAGCTTGCCGAGCGTGTACTTGAAGAGGTTGTACGTGCCGCCGTAGATCGAGCTCGACGACACGATGTGGTCGCCCGCCTCGGCGATGTTGAGCACGGCGAACGTCTCGGCCGCCTGGCCGCTGGCGACGAGGAGCGCGCCGGTTCCGCCCTCGAGTGCGGCGACGCGCTGCTCGACGACATCCTGCGTGGGGTTCTGGATGCGCGTGTAGATGTTGCCGAACTCGGCCAGCGCGAACAGGTTCTGCGCGTGGTCGGCGTCCTTGAACACGTACGACGTCGTGTTGTAGATCGGCGTGGCCCTGGCGCCCGTGACGGGGTCGGGCTGCGCGCCGGCGTGGATCTGTGTGGTCTCGAACCGCCAGGTGTCGGTCATGGTGCAGCTCCTCGGGTCGAACGATGGTCGGATGCGATGTCTCGGGGTGCCCGCCCTCGGGCACATCAGCGACAGTACGGAACCCCGCACGACCGGGCAATGCACGGGAAACGCGGCGTCATATCGCCCGTCGCCGGGCGTCACCGGGCGTCACACGACGACACGACGGGGACGGCATACTGGACGGATGGCGAACAGACGCGCGGTCGTGACGGGAGCGAGCTCGGGGATCGGGGAGGCGACGGTGCGGGCGCTGCGCACGCGCGGGTGGGACGTCGTGGGCGTCGCCCGCCGCGCCGACCGGCTCGCCGTCCTCGCGGAGGAGACCGGAGCGGACGTGTTCGCCGCCGACCTCACTCGGCAGGAGGACGTCGACGCCCTCGCCGACCACGTCGCCGCGGGCGGTCCGCTGCACTCCGTCGTCCAGATCGCAGGAGGCGCCCGCGGCACCGATCGCGTCGAGACGGGGAGGGCGGAGGACTGGACGTGGATGTTCGACGTCAACGTGCTCGCCACCCAGCGCGTCGTCAAGGCGCTGCTGCCCCAGGTGCGCGCCGCCGTCGACGGCGGCGCGGGACACGGCGATCTCGTCTTCCTCACCTCCACGGCGGCCCAGCTCGCGTATCCCGGCGGAGCCGGGTACAACGCCGCCAAGGCCGGGGAGTCGATGCTCGCGAACGCGCTGCGCCTCGAGCTCAACGGCGAGCCGCTGCGCGTCATCGAGATCGCGCCGGGGATGGTGCGCACGGAGGAGTTCACGCTCACGCGCCTCGGCGGCGACCAGGACGCCGCCGACGCCGTCTACGCCGGCGTGGAGAACCCGCTCACGGCCGAGGACGTGGCCGACGTCATCGCCTACGCGCTGGACGCGCCGGGGCACGTGAACCTCGACCTCGTGACGATGCGCCCCGTGGCGCAGTCGGCGCAGTACCTCCTCCACCGCGGTCCGCTCGCGACCCGCACGAACTGACGAAGGACCACCGATGACCGACGCGCCCCTCGACCGCGAGACCCTCACCTGGGACGGCTTCGGCGCCGCCACCCGCGACCTCGCCCGCAGCATCCTCGACAGCGGCTTCGCACCCGAGGTCGTGGTCGCGATCGCGCGCGGCGGGCTGCTCCCCGCCGGGGCGATCGCCTACGGGCTCGGCGCCAAGAACTGCGGCGCCATCAACGTCGAGTTCTATACGGGCATCGGCACGGTGCTCGATGCTCCGGAGGTGCTGCCGCCCGCGCTCGACATGGAGTACCTCGACGGGCGACGCGTGCTCCTCGTCGACGACGTCGCCGACTCCGGGCGCACGCTGGCGCTCGCCGTGAAGCTGCTGCAGGACAAGGGCGCCGACGTGCGCTCCGTGACGATCTACACGAAGCCGTCGACCATCATCCAGCCCGACTTCGCGTGGAAGGACACCGATCTGTGGATCGACTTCCCGTGGTCGTACAAGGGCACGGTCCGCGAGGAGGACCTCGGCCTGGCCCCCACGGCGTGACCGAGGTGGCCGGGAGATCTCTCGTCGAGCTCGCCGACGCGGGTCTCATCGACGCCGGATGGGCCGCCGCGCTCTCACCCGTCGCCGCGGACATCGCAGCGCTCGGCGAGCGGCTGCGCGCCGAGACCGCGGCCGGCCGCTCGTACCTCCCCGCGGGTTCGCGCGTGCTGCGCGCCTTCCAGCGTCCGCTGGCGGACGTGCGCGTCCTCATCGTGGGGCAGGATCCGTACCCGACGCCGGGCCATCCGATCGGGCTGTCGTTCGCCGTCGACCGGTCGGTGCGCCCCCTGCCGCGGAGCCTGCAGAACATCTACCGCGAGCTCGAGGCCGATCTCGGCATCCCGCCCGCCGCGCACGGCGACCTGTCGGCGTGGAGCGATCAGGGCGTGATGCTGCTCAACCGCGTGCTCACGGTCGCGCCGGGCGCGCCGGCGTCGCACCGCGGCTGGGGATGGGAGAAGGTCACGGAGACGGCCATCCGCGCTCTCGTCGCGCGCGGCGGCCCGCTCGCCGCCATCCTGTGGGGGCGCGACGCGGCGAACCTGCGGCCGCTCCTCGGCGATGTGCCGGCGGTCGAATCGCCCCATCCCTCCCCGCTCTCGGCGAGCCGCGGCTTCTTCGGCTCGCGGCCGTTCTCCCGTGTCAACGCCCTGCTCGCCCAGCAGGGAGCGGCCCCCGTGGACTGGACCGTCCCCGCGTAGGCTGGGCGTCATGCTCGAGGAGGAATACCAGAAGCGCCGCACGCTGCCGCGTCACCTCCGTCGGCCGCCCGAGCCCGAACGCCCGTTCAGCTACGAGATCCGCCCCGCCGTCGCGTCCGACATCGAGGACATCCGCGAGATCTACAACCACTACGTCACGAACTCCGTCGTGACCTTCGACGAGAAGCGCTGGACGCACAGGCAGTGGAAGGACAAGTTCCTGTACCTGCAGCGGCTCGGCCTGCCGTTCCTCGTCGCGGTCGCCCCGACCGGGCAGGTGCTCGGCTATGCCCTCGTCTCACCGTGGGCGGGCAAGACGTCGTACCGGCACACCGTCGAGAACTCGATCTACCTCGGCCACGCCGCCACGGGGAAGGGCCTCGGGGCTGCGCTGCTGGGCGCGCTCATCGAGGCCTGCGAGGAGAGGGGCATCCGTCAGCTGGTGGCCGTCATCAGCGACAAGGGCGCGGAGGGCTCGGTCGCGCTCCACGAGCGCTTCGGGTTCGTGGAGACGGGCCGTCGGGGCCGCGTCGGCTTCAAGTTCGGCCGCTGGCTCGGCACGATCTACATGGAGAAGAAGCTGCAGCCGCGCAAGCGGCCCGGGGTGCTCTCCCGCCTGTTCGGCGGCGGCGACGAGGCCGACGCCGTCGACTGACGGCCCCGCCGGCCTACGGCGCGATCGCCTGGCGGGGCGCGACGGGGGAGGGCTGCGTCAGCAGCACCGCCAGGTGCTCGAGCCCCATGGCGGGCGCGACGAGGCGCTCCCACGGGAACCGCGTGCGCGTCTCGTCGAGGAACGCCACCGCCTCGGCGAGATGGCGCGGCTCGTAGTTGTGCACACCGGTGATCGTGAGCCACCGCCGCACGACCCGCTCGGCGTCGATCGCCAACGGCTCGGCGGGCGCCACGGCACCCGCGAGCACGAGGCGTCCGCCGATCGTGAGCGCCGCGAGCGCCGACGTCGCCGCGGGCGTCGCGCCCGAGAACTCCATGGCGACGTCGACCTCGCCCGTGTGCGATCCGGGTGCCGCCAGCGCGGTCGCGCCGAACGCCGAGGCCAGCGAGCGCCGCGACGCATCGGGGTCGACGACGACCACCTCCGATGCGCCGCGCGACCGCACGGCCGCCGCGGCGGTGAGCCCGAGCATCCCCGCCCCGCTCACGAGCACCCGCAGGCCCATGAGGTCTCCTGCCGCCTCGAGCACGGCCATCACCGTCGCCGTGGCGCAGCCGGCCGGTGCCGCCACGCCGTCGCACAGCGTCGCCGGCACGCGCACGACCGTCGCCCCCGCGGGCAGCAGGATGTGCCGCGCGTACGCGCCCGACAGCGGCCAGGGCCCGTCCACGGGCTCGTGGCCGACCTTGCGCAGCTTGCGGCACTTCGCGGCGCGACCCGAGCGGCAGCGGTCGCACGCATGGCAGCCGACCGTCACACCCCACACGATGCGCTCGCCCGGCGACGCGGGGGCGCCCTCGCCCGCGGCGACGACGGTGCCGACCGCCTCGTGCCCCAGCACGCCGGGGCAGGGCGCCGCGCGGCGCCCTGCGAGCGTATGGCGGTCGCTCCCGCACACGGTGGCGAGGTCGACGCGCACGATCAGCTCGCCGTGCCGCGGCGCGGGCACGGGCAGCTCCTCGAGACGCACATCGGAGCCGCCGTGCCAGACCGCCGCCGTCGTGCGGGTGACGACGGCGGCGAGGGCCGGCTGGGCGAGCGTCACAGCCCGACGAGCGCGGGCACGTCCGCGACGGAGTCGAGGATGTGCGTGGCGCCCGCCTCGGCGAACTCGGCCGCTCCGTGCGTGCCCGTGAGCACGCCTGCCGCGATCAACGCACCCGCGCGCAGACCGCTGAGCACGTCCGACGCGGTGTCGCCGACGTTGGCGATGGCGCGCACGTCGTCGACGCGGAGGCTCAGGAGCGCGGTCAGCAGCATGTCGGGGAAGGGGCGGCCGCGCCCGGCGTCCGACGGCGACAGGGCGAGGTCGGCGATGCCGCGCCAGTCGAGCGCATCGAGCAGCGCATCGCGGGTCTCGGCCGAGAAGCCGGTCGTGAGGGCCACCCGCACACCGCCCGCACGCAGGGCGCCGATCGTCTCCGCGGCCCCCGGCAGCGGCGTCGCCGCGCCGCCGCGGATGAGGTCGAGGTAGGCCGCCTCGAACGCGCGGTTGGCGTCGTCGGCGCGTTCCCCGGACCCTGTCAGCGCGCGGAACACCTCGATCTTCGACTGGCCCATCGTCTCGATGGTGTAGGCGGCCGCCCGATCGCGCTCCGGCGTGCCGTCGGCGATGCCGACGGCGTCCATGGCGGCGCCGAACGCGGTCATGACGGCGCCGTCGTCGGCGACGGTCGTTCCGGCCATGTCGAGGCAGACGAGGCGGATGGGGACGGTGCTCATGCGGAGGTTCCTTCGCTGTCGAAGAGCTCGGCGACGACCGACTCGGCGAGGCCGAGCCCCGTCGTCATGCCGATGCCGGTGGTCACGGAGACGGCGCGCACGCCGTCGGCGGGCGTCGCCCGCAGGAAGTCGGCCGGCGCCGACGCGTACACGCCCTGCCAGCGCTCGCGGATGCGGGCAGGGGTGCCGAAGAGCTCGGCGGCGAGCGTCGAGAGCAGCGTGAACGATCCCTCGTCCTGGAACGGGGCGAGGGTCCCGCCTCGCACATGCGAGTCGCCCACGACGAGGGTGCCGTCGGGGCGCTCTGTGTACATCTGGTTGATGTCGCGGTCGAGGATCTCCGGCCGATCCGCCGCGATGCGCGCACGCAGGGCGGGCGCCGACGGTGTGCCGGCGAAGGCGGAGTACCGCAGCATGGACGATCCCGTGAGCACGGGCATCCCGAGCCCGACGCCGTCGGCGAGCATCATGTCGAGACCGCACCGGACGATGCCGTGACGCTCGGCGATGTCGGGGAGCAGCTGGTCGATGTCGTGGTTCACGGCGATCACGATGGCGTGCGCACGGATCCCGCCGCGTGTCGTGTGCAGCACGCCCGTCTCCGCGGAGAGGGCGGCCGTGCGCCACCGGAACGCGACGCCGCGCGCGGCGAGGTGCGCCGCGATGGCGGGGCCGGCCTCGCGCGGGTCGACCTGCAGATCGCGCGGCAGCAGCGCGCCCCCCACCGCACCGCGCACAGGGGCGCGCGCGCCGACCTCGGCTCCCGTCAGGAGCACGCCCTCGCCCGCCTCGGCCAGCACGGCGCGCTCCTCCTCGGTGCGGGCGACGAGCAGCGTCCCCGACGCGCGCAGCCAGAATCCCGCGCGCTCGGCGAGGCGCAGCCACAGCTCGCGCGCCCGCTCGGCGTACGCGCGGGCCTCGCCCGCCTGCACGCTCGTGCCGATGTGCCCGAAGTTGCGCACGGTGGCGCCGGCGATGGCGCTCGCGCGGTCGATGACGACGACGCGCAGCCCCCGCTCGACGGCGGCGGCCGCATGGCCGAGCCCGACGATGCCCGCTCCGACGACCGCGAGATCGTACGCGTCGTCGCTCACCGGACGGCCCGGCGGATGAGCAGCGACACGGTCTCGACGACCACGACGAGCGCGATGACGACGAGCACGTAGGCGAGCACCTCGTCGAAGTGGCGCCCCTGCAGGGCGTTCAGCAGCAGGAACCCGATGCCGCCGGCGCCGACGATGCCGAGCAGCGTCGCGGAGCGGATGTTCTGCTCCAGCAGGTACATGAGGTGGCTCACGAGCGCGGGCACCGACATCGGCACCGTGGCCGAGAAGAACACCTGCGCTCGCGTCCCGCCCGCGGCGGCGAGAGCGCGCTCCGGCCCGTTCGGCACCTCCTCCATCGAGTCGCCGATGAGCTTCGCGAGCAGGCCCACTCCGCCGATGCCGAGGGCGAGGGCCCCCGCCTGCGGGCCGATGCCGGCAGCGATGATGAAGAGGATGGCGATGACGAGGTCGGGGATGGCGCGCACGACGAGCGCGATCCCGCGGAAGACGTTGCGCACCCATCCGTTCGGCGCGACGTTGCGCGCCGACAGCGGGCCCACCACGGCCGAGATGACGGCCGCCATGAGCGTGGCGGCGAAGGCGATCTGGATGGTCGTGACGACGGCGGAGAGCACGTCGTCCCACCCTCGGCTGCCGAACGTGGGCGGCCAGATGGCGCGCTCGCGCGCGGGGTCGACGATCTGATCCCACGACGGCGTGAGCACGCGCGCGACGTCGGGCGCCGCGTAGAGGAACGCGGCGACGACGAGCGCGACGCCGAGCCAGATCCAGAGGTTCGCGGTCAGGCGCTCGCGCGTCCACGGCCGGTGCAGGGCCGCCTCGATGCGCGTTCCGCGCTCCTGCGCGGGGGTCTGCGCGGCCGGGGCGCCTGCGCCGGGCCGGCGGTCGGCGACGGCGCGTGCGACGGCGTCGCCGACGCCGCGCCCCGTGGGGCGCACGCCGAGCAGCCGCGCACGCAGCAGCGACGACACGATCTCGAACACGACGCACAGCGCGATGATGATGACGACGAGGGGGATGACGCGGCGCATGCCGGCGGGTCCTCCGTGCAGCGCGTCGTCGAGCTCGTAGCCGATGCCGACGACGCCGACGACGCCGAGGATGACCGTTCCGCGCAGGTTGATGTCGGCGCGGTGCAGCGCGACGGCGATCCAGGCGGGGAGCGCCTGCGGCACGACGCCGGCCCAGAACTCCTGGGCCCGAGAGCCGCCGGCGGCGCGGATGGCCAGGCGCGGGCCCTCGTCGATCTGCTCGATCGCGTCGGCGAACATCTTCGAGATCATGCCCACGGAGTGCAGGCCGATCGCGACGATCGCCGGCAGTGTGCCGGAGTTGAACCAGAGGAACGCGAGGAACACGACGAAGACGACGTCGGGGATGGCGCGCGCGACGACGCCGATGCCGCGGCAGACGGCGAGTACGATGCCGTTCGGCGCCGTGTTGCGCGCGGCGCCGTAGGCGACGGGCACCGACAGCAGCGCGGCGAGCGCGGTGCCGGCGATGACGAGGGCGAGCGTGATGGCGATCGTGAGGGCCATGTCGACGATCGGCTCGACGCCCACCCAGGTCGTCGTGAACGTCGTCGTGCCGTCGGCCCGCCGTTCGCCGGAGACCTCCCAGCCCGGCCACTGCAGGGGGGTGGCCAGGGTGAGGAACCGCGCGATGTTGCCCCCCGTCGCCTCCAGCCCCTTCGGGCTGTAGTCGAGGCCGATGAAGGACCACACCCCGAGGCCGAGGATGCCGACGATCACGGCCCATGAGGCCACCGTCGAGCTGCGCGGCGCGGGCCGCGGCACGGCGGCGATGCGCGCGGCGACAGCGCTCATGAGCGCCCCTCGTCGACGCTGTCCTGCGCGCGGCGCACGGCGTCCTCCCGGCGGAGCTCGCGGATGCGCACCTGCTCGCGCGCCTCGGCGAGCTCGTCCTCGATGGCGGTGATCTCGCTCGTCGAGGTCGCGACGCGGCCGTAGATCTCCATGACCTGCTCGCGCGAGAGCGCCTCGGTGCGGGTATCGAGCACGACCCTGCCGGCACGCAGGCCGACGATGCGGTCGCCCCAGCTGAGAGCCAGGTCGACCTGGTGCAGGGAGCACACCACCGTCAGGTCGCGCTCGGCCGCGATCTCGCGGATGAGGGCCATCACCTGGCCGCTCGACTCGGGGTCGAGCGAGGCGACCGGCTCGTCGGCGAGGAGGATCTCGGGGTCCTGCATGAGCGCACGCGCGATCGCGACCCGCTGCTGCTGGCCGCCCGAGAGGGTGTCTGCGCGCTGGTACGCGCGCTCGAGCAGCCCCACGCGGTCGAGGTGCCCGAGGGCCTTCTCCCGCAGATGCCGCGGGTAGGTCCAGATGCCGACGCGCGGCCCGCGCAGCGTCGAGAGGGCGCCCGTCAGCACGTTCTCGAGCACCGTGAGCGCGCCGACGAGCTCGAACTGCTGGAAGATGAAGCCGATCCGTCCGCGCAGGGCGCGCAGGGCGCCGCCGCGCAGCGCGGCGACGTGCTCGCCGAGCGAGACGACGGAGCCCGTCGTCGGCTCCTCGAGCCCGTTGATGTGCCGGAGCAGGGTCGACTTCCCCGACCCGGAGAGCCCGAGGAGCACCACGATCTCGCCGGGGGAGACGGACAGCGACACCTCCGCCAGGGCGGGCTCTGGCGCGCCGGGGTACGTCTTGCCCAGCTCGGCGATCCGGACGGCGGGGGTGTCGCTGCGCGTCATGTCGTGTCCGCTTCCTGCGTCAGCCGGCCGCGCTCAGGCGCGGCACGCCTCGACCTCGTCGGAGATCTCGTCGCACAGCGTGCGGATGAGGTCGTAGTACGCGTCGTCGACGGCGCCGAAGCCGAACCATCCGTCGGCGAGGAACTCGTTGAGCTCGATCCCGGCGTCCGTGAGGGATTCCTGCGTGCTGTCGGCGATGGCCGCGGTCAGCTCGTCCTGCACGTCCTGGGGCAGGGCCGACTGCATGACGATGGGCGCGGCGGGGACGAGCACGCGGTCGACCTCGACGAGGTCGCCCGACTCGATGAGCGGGTCGGCGTCGATGTCCTGGGCGAAGCCGACCTGGCAGTCGACGCCCTCGGCGATCTTCTGCGCGGTGAGGTCGTGCTCCTCGCCGAAGAGGCGGTCGTCCTCGGCCACCGTGACGCCGGCCTCGAGCAGGCTGCCCATCGGCACGGCGAAGCCCGACGTGGAGGTGGGGTTCACGAAGCAGACCGGCTGGTCGGCGAAGTCCTCGAGCGACGCCGCGTCGGAGGCGGGGTTCTTCACGGCGACGGAGTAGTAGCCGGGCGCCGCGCCCTCCTCCGTGATCTGCGCGCCGATCGGCGTGATCTCGGCACCCGCGTTCTGCGACTGGTAGTAGGTGAACGCCGAGATCTGGGCGACGTCGATCTGGTCGGCGGCGAGGCCCTGCACGACCGCGGTGTAGTCGGTCGCGGGGAAGAACTCGACCGTCTTGCCCGTGATCTCGGCGATCCAGTCGGCGATGGGCTGAGCATCCTGGTCGGCGCCCTCGTGGTCGGGGAGCGTGGCGAAGACGATCGTGTCCTCGTCCGTGGCGAACGTGCCCTCGGAGTCCGTCGACGTCGTGTCGTCGGCGGTGGCGGTGTCCTCCGAGGAGGACGAGCAGGCGGCGAGGCTGAGGGCCAGCGCGACGCCGGCGAACGCGGCGACGCCGCGCGTGAGGGTGGTGGTCATGACGGCCTTCCATCGGGTGCATGGGGACGGCGCCCTGGGGCGCCGTGAGCCGACGGTAGGCACGCGGCCTCAATCAGGTCGGGCGCCGCGGTTGCGTGCGGGTGAACGCGTCGTGAAGACGCGGTCAGCCGCGCGGATCGATGACGGGGACGGCGGCGAGGAGGCGCCGCGTGTACGGGTCCTGCGGATCGCCGAGCACGCGCTCGGTCGGCCCCTGATCGACGATGCGCCCGTCCTTCATGACGATGACGACGTCGCACAGGTTCTGCACGACGCCGATGTCGTGCGACACGAGCACGAGGGTCATCCCGTCGTCGCGGTGGAGCTCGCCGAGGAGGGCGAGGATCTGCGCGCGCACCGTGACGTCGAGCGCCGAGAGCGGCTCGTCGCCGACGAGGGTCTCCGGGCCGTGGGCGAGGGCGCGGGCCAGCGCGATGCGCTGCCGCTGACCTCCCGAGAACTCGTGCGGATGGCGCACGGCCGCGTCGGCGGGGAGGCCCACCCGCGCCAGGAGCTCGCGGGCGCGCGCCGGCCGGTCGATGTCGACGCCGAGCGCCCACAGCGGCTCCGCGACGATGCGCTCCACCGTCATCCGCGGATCGAGCGACGCGTACGGGTCCTGGAACACGATGCCGGTGGCCCGGCGCAGCCAGTGCAGCGAGCGCGCCCGCGCTCGCGCGTCGACCGCGCGCCCGCCGTACTCGACTGTGCCGCCGGTCGGGATGTCGAGCCCGAGCAGCAGGCGCACGAGGGTCGACTTGCCCGATCCCGACTCGCCGATGATCCCGACCGACTCGCCGCGGCGGATGTCGAGGTCGACGGGGTGCAGCGCGACCGTGTCGCGCCGCGGGGCGAACGGATGCGGGCGCGGTGACGGATGGCGCCGCTCGAGCCCGCGGGCGCGCAGGAGGACGTCAGCCATCCGCTTCTCCTCCCGCCGGCCGCCACAGCGTCGCGGTCGCGTCGCGCAGCAGCGCGCGCGTGACGGGATGGCCGGGGGCGGTGAGCAGGTCCGTCACGGGTGCCGCCTCCACGACGCGCCCGTGCTCGAGGACGACGCCGTGCGTGGCGACCTGCGACAGCACGGCGAGGTCGTGCGTGATGAAGACGAGCGCCATGCCGTCCTCCGCGACGAGCGAGAGCAGCAGCCGCAGGACCTCCGCCTGGATGGTCACGTCGAGCGCGGTCGTCGGCTCGTCGGCGATGAGGAGGCGGGGGCGGCAGGCGAGCGCCATGGCGAGGGCGACACGCTGGCGCTGACCGCCCGACAGCTGGTGCGGGTAGCGCGCGACGAGGCGCTCGGGGTCGGGGAGGGCGACGCGCGCGGCCTCGGCGACGGCGATGCGGGCGGCCTCGCGCCGGCCCGCCCCGCGGTGGATGCGGACCGACTCGGCGATCTGGCGTCCGACCGTGCGGATGGGGTTGAGCGCCGTCTGCGGCTCCTGGAACACCATCCCGATCTCGTCCCCGCGCAGGCGTGCGAGGTCGCGGTCGGCCATCCCGAGGATCTCCGTGCCGTTCCAGCGCACGCTGCCGGTCGCCGTCGCGCCGTCGGGGAGCAGCCCGAGGACGGCGAGGGCCGTGAGCGACTTGCCGGACCCCGACTCGCCGATCAGCCCGAGCCGGGCGCCGTCGGCCACGGAGAACGACACCCCGTCGACGACGCGTCGCCCCCCGATCTCGATCGAGAGCCCGTCCACCTCGAGGGTCATGCCGTGCGCTCCCCTCGAACGGCCATCCGATCGCCCGGCGCACACCCGATTGCCCCCACTCCCGTGTCCTCTCGTCCAACGGATATCCGTTGGACGAGAGGACACGGGAAAGCGCGAAAACGGATGCGCGTTCGGCAAAGGGATGTGCTCACGCGATCACCGTCGGCTCGTGCGCCTGCGGCTTGGCATCGCCGCGCCGGAGGGTGGGGTCGGTCGCCTCGCGCAGCGCGTCGCCGAGGAGGTTGAGCGCGAGCACCGTGACGGTGATCGCGAGGCCCGGCCACAGCACGGAGAGCGGGTGGAGGGCGATGTAGCGCTGCGATTCGCCGAGCAGCAGGCCCCAGCTCGGCTCCGTCACCGGCGCCCCGAACCCGAGGTACGACAGGCCGGCCTCCGCGAGCACCGCGGCCGCCATCGACCACGACAGCTGCACGATGAAGACGGGGAGGACGTTGGGGAGCAGATGCCGCACGAGGATCTGCGCCGGCGTCAGCCCCGACGCCCGCGCGGCGAGCACGAAGTCGCTGCGCTGCACGCGGCGCAGCTCCACGCGGGCGACGCGCGCGATGTTCACGCCGAAGCCGATGCCGACCGACCACACGACGACCCACAGCGACCCTCCCCACACCGCGGAGAGCATCATGGCGATGAGCAGGACGGGGAAGGCGATGAGGATGTCGACGAGCACGGCGACCGCCTCGCGCACGGGGCGCGCCGTGAGGGCCCCGAGCGCGGCCAGCAGCACGCCGACCGCGGTGGCGACGACACCCGATCCGACCGCAACGAGCACGGTCGTCCGGGCGCCGACCATGAGAAGGCTGAGGATGTCGCGGCCGTTGCCGTCGCCGCCGAGCAGGTGGGGCCATCCCGGCCCCGTCCAGCGGATGGCGAGGTCGACCGTTCGCGGATCGAACGGCGTCCACACGAGGGAGACGAGCGCCGTCGCCGCGATCGCGACCGCGACGACGAGCCCGAACCGGCCGGTGCCGATGGCCCACAGCCTCTTCATGCCGCCTCCCTCTGCCGCGGATCGACGAGCCGGTGCACGAGGTCGACGACGAAGCCGACGACGAGCACGAGGCCGGTGAGGGCGAGGAGCTCGCCCTGCACCTTGACGAGGTCGCGCGCGCCGACGTCGGCGACGAGCATGCGGCCCACGCCGGGGAGGTTGAAGACCTGCTCGATGACGACGGCGCCCACCACGATCCCGGCGATCTGCAGGCCGAGCACGGTGACGATCGAGAGGCCGACCGACGGCAGCCCGTGGCGTATGAGCGCCTGCGTGCGGGTGAGCCCCTTCGCCGCGGCCGTGCGAACGTGGTCCTGGCCCATCGCCTGCAGCGTGGCGCTCCGCACGAATCGCAGGAGCAGCGCGCCCTCGACGACGCCGATGGTGAGGGCCGGCAGCAGGAGGGAGCGCAGCGCCGCGGCGGGGTCGGCCCATCCTCCCCGGGGGAACCCCTGGGCGGGCAGCCATCCGAGGGCGATCGCGAAGACCACGACGAGCATCATGCCGGCCCATACGACGGGGACCGCGGCGAGGAGCTGCGCGGCCACGCTGATGGCCGTTCCGGAGGGGCGCCCCCGGCGCACGGCCGAGAGCACGCCGAAGGGGAGCGCGACGAGGAGCGCGATGAGGAGGGAGAGGAGGCCGAGCGGCACCGTGATCTGGGCCTTGCGCGCCAGCTCGTCGGCGACCGACGCACCCGTCAGCAGTGACCTCCCGAGGTCGCCCGTCGCGACCCCGGCCATCCATTCGGCGTACTGCGCGAGAAGGGGGCGGTCCAGGCCCAGGCTCTCGCGGATGGCCGCCACCTGCTCGGGGGTTCCCTCCGTTCCCGCGACGAGCTGCGCGACGTCGCCGGGAAGGACGCGCAGCGTCGCGAAGACGAGGGCGCTCGCGACGACGAGGCCCAGCGCGAGCAGCGCGAGCCTCGTCAGCGCGTAGCGGATCACGTCGGGATCAGCCCGCGAGGGTGACGCCGGCGAGGTCGAGGCGGGAGTTGATCGAGTCGACGGGGAACCCCTCGACGCCGTCGCCGACCGCCACGATCGTCTCGCCCGTGTAGAGCCAGTCGGCCGCGTGGTCCTCCGAGACGATCCGGGCGGCCTGCGCGAGCAGCGCCGCGGAGTCGTCGGGATCGAGCGCGGCGACCGACTGGGCGTAGAGGTCCTGCACCTCGGCGTCGTCGTAGTGGAAGTAGTAGTCGGGGTTCGCCCACGCGGCGAAGTCGCGCGGCTCGACGTGGTTGACGAAGCTCAGCTGGTAGTCGCCGTTGGTATACACATCCTGCAGCCACACCGAGAACTCGACGGGGTTCACGGTGAGCTCGACGCCGATGTCGGTGAAGGCCGAGACGAGGTAGGTCGACGCCGTCGTGCCGTAGAACGAGGGGATGGTGAGCTCGAGCTCGAGGCTCTCCGCGCCCGCCTCGGCGAGCAGGTCCCGCGCGCGCTCGGGATCGTACGGCGCGACGTCGGACAGGTCCTCGTAGCCGGGGTCGAGCTCGGGGATGGGCCCGTACAGCGGCGTGCCGGCGCCCACCGCCTCGATGAGGGCGTCGTGGTCGATCGCGAGGCGCAGCGCCTCGCGCACGCGGACGTCGTCGAGGGGAGCCGCGGCGTTGTTGAACGCGAGCACGTACTTGTCGGTCGTCTTGCCCGTCGTCAACGTGAACCCGTTCTGGCCGTCGAGCTGCGGGGCGAGCTGCGGGTCGACGGCCGTGAGCACGTCGAGCGAGCCGTCGAGTGCGGCGTTGACGCCGGCCGTGAAGTCGGGGATGTAGCTCGCGACGACCTCGGCGACGCCGGCCGGCTCGCCCCAGTAGTCGTCGTTGCGCGCGAGCACGATGCTGTCGCCCTGGTTCCATTCCGCGAGGGAGAACGGCCCCGTGCCGTTGGCCGACGTCTGCAGGTCGGTGTCGTCGCCCTCCTCGAAGACGAGCCCCGCGGGCCCCGTCAGGGCGAACAGGAGGTTCTGGTCGGGCGCCGAGAGCGCGATCTCGACGGACGATTCGTCGGGTGAGGTGATCGAGGCGACGGCGGCGAGCTCGGCGTGACCGACGATGCTCTCGTCGTCGACCACCTGCTGCAGCGACGACACCACGTCCTGCGCGTCGAGCGGCTCGCCGTCGTGGAAGGCCACTCCGTCGGCCAGCGTGAACGTGTAGACGAGGCCGTCGTCGGACACGTCCCACGCGGTCGCGAGCGAGGGGACGACCTCGTTCTCCTGCGTGCGCGTCACGAGGCCCTCGTAGACGTTGTCGACGAGGATCTGCTCGAGGGCCGCGCCCGAGGTGCGGCGGATGTCGAGGTTGGTCGGCTCCAGGACGAGCCCGACGCGCAGACTGGCGTCGGCCTCGGGCTGCTCCGCATCGGGTGACGCCGCGCAGCTCGCGAGCACGAGCGCGGGGACGGCGAGTGCGGCGACGGCGGCGGCGCGGATGGTGCGGGTCATGCTTCCTCCTCGTGTGCGACCTGCGCCGGGTCGGCGAGGCGCGAGATGAGCGCGGCGAGGTCCGCGAACGCGACCTCCTGCACGTTGTGGGGTGCATCCATCACGACCACGTCGCCACCGGTCCGGCGCGCGAAGTCGTCGGCGTCGGCCGGCGACACGAAGCCCTCCGTCGCCCGCACGAGCGTGACGGGCGCTGTCGCGGCAGCGAGATCCGACCATCCGTCGTCGGGGGAGAGCGCCGCGCCCGCTGAACCGTCGGCGATGAGGCGGGCGTAATGGTGCTTCCACTCCACGCGCCCGTCGTCGCGCACGCGGGAGTTGAGGACCACGCCCCGCCTGGCCTGCGCGGGGGAGCCGCCGAGACCGAAGGAGAGCGCGTGCTCCACGAGCGCATCGTGCGAGTCGAACACGGTCCTCTCGTAGAAGCGCCGTAGCGCCGCCGGCCCGGCCGAGGAGTCGATCCCGGGCGTGATGTCGACGACGACGAGGTGCGCGACGAGATCCGGGCGGCGCGCGGCGACGGCCGCCGCCGTGAGGCCTCCCAGCGACTGGCCGACGAGGACGACGGGCGCCTGCGCCCACTCCTCGATCGCCGCCGCAACGTCTTCCGCGAGCACCCGGGGCGCGTAGGCGGCGTCGTCGCGCCACGAGGAGTCGCCGTGACCTGCCAGGTCGACAGCGAGCACGGGCGCGCCGAGCGCGATGACCGTGCTGTCCCACGTGTGGGCGTTGAGGCCCGCCCCGTGGAGGAGGACGACGCGCGGCGCACCCCCTGCCGCGTCGCCCGCCGCGAGCGCGCTGAGCGTGCGCCCGTCGGGGAGGGTGAGCGCACGGCGGCGAATCACCGGGACGGGGCGCCCCTGCAGGGCCGCCTGCTCGGGCAGGAACGCGAACTCGTCGGATGTCGCGTGCACGCTGACCACGGTGCTCCTCGGCTGTCGGGAGGACGCCGTCCGCGTCCTCGTCCATTCTGCCGACCGGCGCCGCGGCACGGGAACTCGGGCACGGCGCGTTCGGACTCGTCCGGTAACAATGCCGCGCGGGCGCGGGGTATTCCGCGGGTGCTCTCCGCGCGGCGCGGGTAGGGTCGGATCATGGCGGAGCAGCGTGTGCACCTCGCGAAGTCGGCGATCGAGGCGTATCAGGCTCTCGACGCCTTCTCGAAGACCGTGGGTCGCGTCGCGCGCGAGCACGGGATCGACGACCGTCTCAAGGAGCTCGTGCTCCTGCACTGCTCGCAGCTGAACGGATGCGCGTACTGCGTGCGCGTGCACGCCGACCGCGCGGCACGGGCGGGACTCGGGGCCGACGAGCTCACGCAGCTCGCGGTGTGGCGCGAGTCGGGCGTCTTCACGGAGCGCGAGCGGGCAGCGTTCGAGCTCGCCGAGGCGCACACGTTCATCCATCGCGACGGCATCCCCGACGACGTCTACGACCGGGTCGGCGGCGTGCTGAGCGAGCAGGAGTACGTCGCGGTGAGCTGGCTCGCGATCTCGATCAACGCCTTCAACCGGCTCGCGATCGCGGGGCGCTACCCCGTCCCGCCGAAGGATCCGATCCCCGCCGCCTGAGGTAAGGCAACCCTTCCGAGCGTGTAGGATGGGCGTGTCATGGAGAGCATCGAGACGACCCCCGAGCACGGCGCGAAGGCCTGCCGTGCGTCGCGCCATGCGCGCGTGCAGCACCTCATCACGGCCGACGAGCACGCGCTCGTCGACCTCGAGCTGCTCGTCGCGACGCTGCCGATCTGCTCGACGGGCCGCATCTTCATCGAGGTGCCCGATGCGTCGTGGGTCGCGCCCATCGCGGCACCCGCGCGGATGATCGTGACCTGGCTCGACCGTTCGCGCCGTTCCGGCGCCCCCGGCACCGGGCGTGCCTGCGCCCCCGGCCAGGCGCTCTCGCGGGCCGTCACCGCATGGGCGGACGAGATGATGTGCACGGGCGACGACGCGACACGCGTGACCCTGCTCGGCGGGTTCCTCGGGACCGCCGACATCGTCGACCATCTCACCGAGGTCGTGGGGACGCCCGCGTCGGCCATCCACGTGCCCGACGCGTTCGCCGCCCTCATCCGCTGACGTAGCCGCCGTCTTCCAGGCCCGCCTCGATCTCGAAGCGGTTGCGGAGCGGGTTGCGTCCGGCAAGCAGGTACAGCACGGGCATGAGCAGGCCGTAGCGCCGCCACTGGCGCACGTGCACCGCCTCGTGACGCAGCACGCGGTCGGACGGCCGCCGCCCGGTGAGGAAGCAGCCGCCCACGCACACGCCGCCGCGCGGGAACGTGCCGCGCGGCATGCCCTGGAAGACGACGAGGCCGCCGCGCCGCTCCACGCGGCCCCGCGACCAGAGCCCGCCCCACAGCCATCCGAGCGCCGTGCCCCACCAGAAGCCGACGCGGCTCACGGGCGAGTCGAGCAGCCAGCGCGGGATCCGCGCGTCGACGCGCCGGCCCTCCGCGACCTTGAGGTCGGCGATCTCGCGCCAGTGCCGCGGGACCGGCGCGGAGGGGAACTGGATGCGCATGCGTCCATCTTCGCCGCGATTCGGGGGGACTGTTGTGGGTTTCGCCGCGTTTCGGGGTGACAGTCGGGTGGGAATCGCCGCGTTTCGGGGCGACTGTCGTGGGTGTCGCGATGATTCGGGTTGGGTGTCGCCGCGTTTCGGGGCGGCTGCCGTGGGTTTCGCCGCGTTTCAGGGCGACACCCGGGCGGGGATCACCAGGCGGGGATCACCCGGGCGGGATCGCCCCACGCCGATCACCCCCGGCCGGGATCACACGAAGCGGTTGACGAGCGGGACGCCGGCCACCGTGATCTCGACGGCCGCGGGCAGCTCGATGGGGAACGCCGACCGCGGTGCGCCGGTCATGACGACGTCGCCGGGGCCGAGCTCGATCCAGGCTGCGACGTAGGCGAGGCATTCGGCGACGGACGCCGGGAGCTCGCGCGCCCCCGTGCGCACCCGATCCACCCCATCGATCCGCACGATGAGCTCGGCCGTCTCGGGGTCCGCCGCCGTGTCGATCCACGGCCCGAGCGGCGTGTACCTCTCGCCGCCCTTGACCTCGAAGTTGCGGACATCCGGCCGGTCGGGGCTCGACACGTCGTTCACGGCGGTGACGCCGAGGACGTACTCCCGCGCGTTCGCGGCGGTCAGCCCCCGCGTGGACCGGCCGATGACGACGGCGACCTCGCCCTCGATCACGGTGCGGCCGGCGTCGCGGCGCGCGGTCACCTGCGCGCCGCTCGCGGCGACGGTGCGCGGGCTCTTCAGCCAGGCGCCGATCCCGCCGCCGGGCTCGGCGGGCTGGGCGATGCCGACCACGACGGTCGGGGCGGCGGCGGGGAGGAGCTGCCCGTCGGCGACGACGGCGCCGACGGGCTCCGGCTCGACCCCGCGCGCGAACGCCTCGTACGGGTCGGCGACGGGCTGCCATCCGCCGTCGACCGGCACGGCGTGCACGGCGGCGCCCGTCGGGAGGGCGATGCGCGCGAGCCTCATCGGCCGTCCGCCACGACGACCGAGACGAGGCCCGTGTCCTTCTCGTCCGTCGACACGCGCACGGCATCCTGGACGCGCAGCAGGTCGCGGCTGCGCGTCTCCGGGATGAGGAAGGTCGAGGCCGTCGTGATGGCGGCGAGCGTCGCCAGGTAGAGGCCCATGACGACCCAGTTGCCGTCCGTCAGGGTGAGCAGCCACGTGCCGAGAACGCCCGCGAGGCCGCCGGCGAGAACGGCGGAGATCTCTCGCGCCATGGCGACGCCGAGGTAGCGGTGGCGGTTCCCGAACATCTCCGGCAGCAGTGCGCACTGCGGGCCGAGCATGGAGTTGACCGCGACGCCGATGCCCACCGCGATGACCGCGACCGTGAGGATGGGGTCGCCGAGCGACAGCATCCACCACGCGGGGAACGCGAACAGGAGCATGAACACGGCGCCGAAGCGGTAGACGGGGCGCCGGCCGACGCGATCGGAGATCCAGCCCGTGAGCGGGACGGTGAAGATGCCGATGAGCGAGCCGATCGTCACGCCCCACGTCGCGATGCCGCGGTCGACGGGGTTGGCGATGAAGGTGCCTGCCACGAACGCGAGCGACACGTTCTGGAAGATGTACGAGCCGCCGTTCTCGGCCATCCGCAGGCCGATGCCCGTGATGACGCCCGGCATGCCCGTCGTGAAGATGTCGCGGAACGGGTGCGCCGCGACCTGCTCGTGCTTCTCCAGCTCGACGAACGTCGGCGTCTCGCGCAGGCGCATCCGGATGAACAGTGCGATGAGGATGAGGAGGAACGAGGCGAGGAAGGGCACGCGCCATCCCCACGAGAGGAACGCGTCCTCCGGCATGAGCGACAGCCCGGAGAACACCAGAGCGGCGAGCAGCGTGCCCGCCTGGATGCCGATGAAGGGGAGCGCGGCGAAGAATCCGCGCTGCCGGACGGGCGCGTATTCCGCCATGAGCACGGTCGCCCCGGCCTGCTCGGCGCCGGCGCCGAAGCCCTGCAGGAGCCGCATGACGACGAGAAGGACGGCCGCCCACGCGCCGACGACCTCGTAGGTGGGGAGGAGGCCGATGGCCGTCGACGCGCCGCCCATGAGCAGGATCGTGACGACGAGGACCCACTTGCGCCCGAGCCGGTCGCCGATCGTGCCGAAGAAGAAGCCGCCGAACGGGCGCGCGACGAAGCCGACGCCGTAGACGGCGAAGGCGCCGATGATGCCCATCGCGGGGTCGGCCGGATCGAAGAACAGGCGGTTGAAGACGAGCGCGGTCATGAGGCCGTACAGGGCGAAGTCGAAGTACTCCAGCGCGCTGCCGACGCTCGAGGCCAGCGTGGCCCTGCGCAGATTTGCGGCGTACTCCGGATCGTCCTGGAAGCTCGTCGGGTTCGAGGCTGTGCTCACGTCATCTCCTTCGATGAGATCCCCGCGGGTGGCGGGACCTCGACAACGTACCACATGCCGAACGGTGTGCAACATGCTGGACGAATGGCCCGATCGTGGGCGCGCGGCAGGAGGGTTTCGCCGCGAATCGCGGCGAAACCCGGAGCGTTCGCCGCGAATCGCGGCGAAACAGCGCCTCAGGCCGACCGGCTCGCGAGCGGGTTCGTGAGGAGCGCCGCCGCGGCCAGCAGTGCGCCCCCGACGCGGGCCACCCGCTCGCCGTCGGCGTCGTCGGCGGACAGGGCTGCGCCCATCGCGAGCGGCGGATCGCTCGGGTTCCAGGGCGGCAGCGGCACGGCGACGCCCGTGATGCCCGCGAACGAGCTGCTCTCGTCGATCGCGTACCCGCGCTCGCGGGTCTGGGCGAGGAGGGGCAGCAGGGCGGACAGCGACGGGACGCTCCGATCCGTCACGCTCGCGAACGCCCCATCGCGCAGCAGCTCGGCGACGTCGGCGTCGTCCATCGTCGACAGCACGGCGCGACCCGTCGCGCTCTGCGCCGCGGGAAGCCGCGATCCGAGCGGCGTGCCGAGGCGATGCGGCGCCCGCCCCTCGTGCCGGGCGAGATAGAGCATGTCGGTGCCGTCCAGCATGGCGATCTGCACGACCTCGCGATGGAGCTCCTCTGAGGCCGAGCAGATCGCGAAGAACTCGCGCACCTGGTTGAACTGCATCGCGAAGGCGCCGCCGAGCTCGGCGGTCCGCCGCCCGAGGCGGAAGCCCCGAGCGTCGCGCTCGATCATCCCGCCCTCCTCGAGCGACGCGCAGAGGTTGGCCGCGGACGACTTCGCGATCCCGACCGCGCGCGCGAGCTCGCTCAGGGTCATCGGAACGCCCTCTGCCGCCTCCAGGGCGGAGAGGATGCGCAGGGCGCGCGAGACGGCCGGGGCGGGATCCCGGTCGGGGGCGATGGGCATGGCGCTCCTTCGCGCCGGCGGAGCCGGCTCAGTAGAACTCGACGGTGTCCACCACGTTACGCAGGGGTTCGCCATCCAGCAGACGACGCGCGTTGTCGGCGAAGAGCCGGGCGATGCGCGCATCCTCCTGCGTCGACAGCGCGGCGGTGTGCGGGCTGACGAGCACGCGCGGATGGCTCCACAGCGGGCTGTCCTGCGGCAGCGGCTCCACCTCGAACACGTCGAGGGCCGCGAACGACACGCGGCCGTCGTCGAGGGCCGCGAGCAGCGCCCTCTCGTCGATCACGGTGCCCCTGCCGACGTTCGCGACGATCACGCCGGGCTTGGCCGCTTGCAGCAGCTCCTCGCCGACGAGGTGCGTGGTCTGATCGGTGCCGGGGAGCGTGACGACGATCGCATCGGCCGCGCCGGCGGCGGCGTGCAGCTCTTCGAGGGGGATGAGCCGGTCGACGCCGTCGACGGGGCGTCCCGATCGGCTCGTGCCCCATACGGTCGATCCGAATGCCGCGAACCGCTGCGCCACCGCAGCGCCGATGCCGCCGAGGCCGATCACGAGCACCGTCATCTCGTCGAGGTGGCGCATGGTCCAGCGGTCGTCCCATGCGCGGTCGGCCTGGGCCCGCTGCAGTCGGGGGAGGTCCTTCGCCCCCGCGAGCACGCCGAACACCGCGAACTCCGCGAGCGTCGATCCGTGGACGCCGGCGCTCGTCGTGAAGACGACGCGGTCGAGCTCCTCGCGCGTGAGGTCGGCGGCCTTCACTTGCGCGCCCCCGCCCGCCGCCATGACGTGCACCCATCGCAGGCGCGGATTGGCGCGCACGGTGCGCGCGAGCGCGCCGGGTTCGGTGTCGGGGATCGAGAAGAGGATGTCCGCGCTGTCGACGAGCGCGTCGAAGGCGGACTGCTCCTCGGCGGTGCGCACGTGGGCGGGGTCGCCGCCCCAGTCGGCCGGCCAGCGCATGGGCCGGTACAGTCGGTGATCGCGGACCACCTCCAGTCGCGGCTCGAGGCGCTCGATCTCCTGGCAGAGCTCCTCGGAGAGGTCTGCGGCGACGACGGCGCGCAGCCGTCCGGTGCTCTCGGTCATGGTCATCCTCTTCGATGGGAACGGTGTCGGACCAGCATACCGAAACGGCCAATGATTTGAACGCCGTTCCATATCCTGAACAAGGTGACTAGGCTGAGGCGCATGACCGACGACGTTCGCACCGGGCCCCGTGTCGGGGTCATCGGCCTCGGCGCCATGGGGCGCCCCATGGCTGCCCATCTTCTCGCCGCCCATGGCGCCCTCGCCCTCACCGGCCGCGCTCGCCGGCACGGCGACCTCGAGGCGGCGGGGGCGAGCTGGCACGACACGCCGCGCGCGCTCGCGGCAGGCTCGGACGTCGTGCTGTCGATGCTCCCCGACCTGCCGGAGCTCGAGCAGGCGCTCGCCGGCGACGACGGCCTGCTCGCCGGGATCGGGGGACCGCTGCTCCTGCTCATCGGCTCGACGTCCTCGGCCACCGCCGTGCGCGCGCTCGCCGACCGGCTCGCCGCCGAGACGGATGGCAGGGTGCGCGTCGTCGACAGCCCCGTCTCAGGCGGGGAGGACGGAGCGATCGCGGGGACGCTGTCGATCATGCTCGGAGGGGAGGAGGAGGACACCGCCCTCGCCGCGCGCGTGCTCGCCCCGTGCGGGACGCCCGTGCGGCTCGGACCGCTCGGAGCGGGCGAGGTCGCGAAGTCGTGCAACCAGCTCGTCGTGTCGGCGACGATGCTCGCGCTCGCCGAGGCGACCGTGCTGGCGGACCGCAGCGGCATCGATCCCGCAGCGCTCTGGGACCTGCTGGGCGGGGGATACGCGGGGTCGAACCTGCTGCGCAGCCGCCGCGACAAGCTCGTGGAACGCGACTACAGCCCGTCCGGCGTGGCGAAGTACATGGTGAAGGACCTCCGGTTCGCCGGCGACGTGGCCGACGCGACGGGAACCCGTCCCGTGCTGCTGCCCGCCCTGCGCGCCGCGTTCGACGAGCTCGTGGCGCGCGGTCTCGGAGACGACGATCTCGCCGTGGCGCGCCGGCTCGTCGAGGAGCGCTGAGGCGCGCCGGAGACCGGACGGCATCCGGCCGGCGTCACCGGGCGAGGGCGCCGATGATGCGGAGGATGGTCCCCATGTCGTCCACCGCGGCGGCCGGGGTCGCGGGGGCGAACCCCGTCACCGACGCGCCGGCGAGGGGCAGCACGGTGCGCAGCGCGGCGATCGCCGCGACGAGATCGGACGGCGCGAGACCGAATGGCTGCGCGTCGGTGACGCCCGTCACGTGCGCGGGGTCCAGCACGTCGAGGTCGACGTGCACGTACACGCGCGCGGCCCCCGTCGCCGCGACGGCCTCCACGAGCTCGTCGGCGTCGAAGGTCGCCGCGGAGAGGTGCGCGATGCCGCTCCCGTCGAGGTAATCGGCCTCCTCGTCCTCCAGCGCACGGGCGCCGGCCAGCACGACGCGCTCCGGCGCGATCGCGCGCTCGCCGAGGGAGAGCGACGGATGGCCGCCGCCGAGGACCGCGCGCAGGGCCATCCCCGCGAACGCGGCCGACGGCGACGTGTCGGGCTCGTGCAGGTCGCCGTGCGCGTCGAACCACACCACGGCGAGATCATCGCCCGCGACATGGTCCACGGCGGGGACGGCGACCCCACAGTCGCCGCCCACGACCACGACGTGCCCGTCGGACTCGTTCGCCCGCAGATCGGCGGCGACGGCGTCGCGGACGCGATGCAGGGCGCTCGCACGCGCGACGCCCGTGCCGATCGCATCGCCCGCCTCGAGCGGGACCTCGATGGTCGTGCACGCGGCGCGGGGCAGGTCGCCCGCGATGATCTCGGCGCCGTCGATGAACGCCATCGCGCGGGAGGAGGGCGATCCCTGCCACTGGGGGACGACGAGGAAGCGAGCCATCTCCCCATCTTCCTCCCGGCCGGACCTGCGCGCGACCGGGCGGCGCGGCGCGGCGCGCGCATCCGCCGACGCGACGACGCCGCCCTCCCGGAGGAGGACGGCGTCGTCGGGGCGCGGGTCAGGCGCCGAGCTGGCCCTGCGGCTGGCCGCCCGACTTCAGCGCAGCCAGGCGCGCCTCGACCTCGGTGAGCTCGCCGATGTCCTCGAGCGACTCGAACTGGGCGTCGAGGCTCGATGCGGCGATCTCGGCCTTGCCGGCCGCGAGCGCCTCCTGGCGGCGGACCTTGTCCTCGAAGCGGCCGAGCTCGCTCGTCGGGTCCATGACGTCGATCGACTTGACGGCGTCGTGCACGCGGTTCTGCGCCTCGGCGGTCTTGGCGCGCGCGAGCAGCTCGGCGCGCTTGCCCTTCAGCTGCTCGAGCTTGACCTTCATGCCGTTGAGGCCGTCCTTGAGCTTGTTGACGACCTCGGTCTGCTGTGCGAGCTGCGGCTCGACGGCCTTGATCTCGTTCTCGGCCGAGAGCTGGCGCTGCAGCGCGACCTTCGCGAGGTTGTCGAACTTGTCGGCGTCGGCGGTGTTGCCCGTCGCGCGCAGCTCGTCGGCCTTGCGGCTCGCCGCGAGCGCCTTGTTGCCCCACTCGGTCGCGGTCTGGCGGTCCTCCGCCGTGTCGCGCTCGAGCAGACGCAGGTTGCCGATCGTCTCGGCGATGGCGGCCTCGGCGTCGGCGATGTTGTTCGTGAAGTCGCGCACGAGCTGGTCGAGCATCTTCTCCGGGTCCTCGGCCTGGTCGATCAGGGCGTTGACGTTCGCCTTGATGAGGGTCGAGATGCGTCCGAAGATCGACTGCTTGGTCATCGGTGTTCCCTTTCGGTTGGGGTCGGTGTCGGGGGGATGCGGGGTGCGGGAGCGGTCGGGTTCAGAATCGGCGGCCTCCGCTGCGTCCTGATCGGCCGCCGCCTCCGAAGGAGCGCCCGCCCGAGCGGCCGCCGCGGCTGCTGCTGCGACCGCCGCCGAACGAGCCGCCGCGCGAACGGCTCCCGCCTCCGCCGCTCCATCCGCCGCCGCCTCCGCCGAACAGGCCGCCGCCGCCCCATCCGGAGCCCGAGCGGCGGCCGCCCATCGAGCTGCCGATGAGGCCGCCGAGGAGCCCTCCCAGGAAGTCGTCTCCGCCCGACGACCTCGTGGCGGTCGGGTAGCGCGTCTCGAACGAGCCCACGTCGCGCTGCGCCGATGCGATCGCGTCGTTCGCGAGCTGGAGCGCGTTCCGTGCGTGGCTCAGGGCCGTGGCGGGATCGGCCTGCTGCAGGCCCTCCGCGCGGGCGAGGTCGGCGCCGGCCTGTGCCAGCCGCGTGCGCGCGTCGGCCCCCACGCCGCCGCGTCGCGCCGCGATGAACTCCTCGGCGGAGGCGATGGCGCTGCGCGCCTGCAGGATGGTCTGCGAGAGCATCTGCGACGCACGGTGCTGCCGGTCGGCCGCTTCGCGGCCGCCCGCGATGACGCGGTCGATCTCGTCGTCGGCCTTCTGCAGCGCCTCCAGCATGAGGAGAGGCCGGCGCCCCGCGCCCGCGAGGTTCTCGCGAGCCGTGGCGATCTGCTGCTCGGTGCGCGCGACCGCCCCGGCGACCTGGCCGTCGCCATCCGGGAGCTGCTTGGCCGCGGCGACGTCGCCTTCGAGCTCGGCGATGAGGGCGGCCGCCTGCTTCTCGCCCTCGGCGAGCGACGCGCCGAGCTGCGACACGGCGGAGTCGAGACCGCGTGCCTGGGCGATCGCCTGCTCGGCGGTGCGGATGGCGACGGCCGCCTCGCCGCCCTTGCCCGCTCCGATCGCCTGCTGCGCCGCGACGAGCTGCTCGTCGGCGAACACGAGGCGCGCCTGCGCCTGCTCGGGGTTGTCGGCGACGGACGCGAGCGCCTCCGGCGCGTAGCGCGCCGAGAGCGCCGCGAGCTCCTGCCGCGCCTCCGCGACGACGCCGTCGGCCTGGCTCCGCTTCTCCTGCACCTGGGCGAGCGCCTCGGGCGCGTTCTGCTCCAGCTGACGCAGCTGCGCGAAGCCCTGGGCCTTCTCGTCGAGGGCGGCGTTCGCCTGCTCGCACAGCGCGATGATCTCGCCGTTCCAGGCGCGCACATCCGCCTCGGCGTCCTTCTCGTGGTCGTCGAGCTGCGCCTTCCGCTCGAAGGCCCTGGCGAGCGAGGCCTTCGCCGCGGCGAGCGTCTCGCGGAACTCGCCCGTCGCGCCCTCGCCGAACTGCGCGATCGCGAAGCCGAGCTCCTGCTCGCTCGTGCGCACGGCGTCGTCGGTGGCGATGAGGAGCGAGGCGGCCCGGCGCTGCAGCTCCTCGACGGGGACCGCGTCGGGGGGAGCGCTCCCGGTGTCGCCGGCCGGTGTGCGGCGCCTGCGGGAGAGGAGCACGATGACGATGACGACGCCCGCCACGACGACGAGCCCGATGATCCACGGCCACGCGCCGCCGCCGCCGCGCGAGGCGAGGGAGTCGGCCGCGACGTCGACGGCCGCCGCCCAGTCGTCGTCGGCGAGGGCCGTGCCGACGGCGGCCTCGATCTCGCTCGCCCTCGCCTCGCCGACCGACCCGGAAGGGGGGTACGAGAGGGCCAGCGCCCGGCCCTCCGTGGCGATGGCGAGGAGGTACTGGCCGTCGCCCAGGCTGTTGCGGTTCGCCGTCTCATCCGCCCATTCGAGCGGATCGGACGGGTTCTCGAAGTCGTCGACGTACACGACCCACAGGTCGACGCCCTCCTCCGTGGACAGCTCGCGGAGACGCGCGTCCGCTGCCTGCTCCTCGCTGTCGGTGAGCACGTCGGATCCGTCGTAGACGCGGGAGGAGTCGAGGGCGACCGGCGTCTCGGCGAGCGCCGCCGTCGCCGTCCCGCCGATCAGGATCGTGAGTCCGGCGCACAGCACCGCGGTCCACCGTGCCCGCATGGCGACATCCCCTCCGCGGGCCGTCTCGGCCCCGCGAGACCGATCCTATGCATCGGGCGGCATGCGGGGGAACCCGCGGGTTGCACCCACAGCGGATTCATCGGAGTTGCCGGGGTCCGGGGCCGGCGGCCCGCGGCGGCGGTCGACGGCCGCCCCGCCGGGCCGCGGGAGGGACGGCACGGCGATGCGGCCCGCCGGCGTCGGGGCCTCGTGATGGGATGGGAGGGTGATGGAGGACAGGTACGGCGCCGACGTGCTCGCGGCCGGATGGCGCGAGGCCGGCAGGAAGACGTCGCGGCCGGTCGCCGCCGAGATCGACCTCGTCGTCGAGGTGGCGGGAGACGGCTACTGCGGCGCGATCACGCGCGTCGAGAACGGCAGCGTCGAGCTCGAGGACTGGAAGGGCCGCACGCGCGTCTTCCCCCTCGGCGCGGGATTCCTCATCGACGGGGAGCCGGTCGCGCTCGTCGTGCCGAAGGCGCAGCCGCAGGGTCGGCGCCGCACGGCGTCGGGGTCGTTCGTCGCCGACGACCAGCGCGCCAGGGTCGCACTGCCGAGCCGCATCCTCGTCGAGGGCAAGCACGACGCCGAGCTCGTCGAGAAGGTCTGGGGAGCCGACCTGCGGGTCGAGGGGGTCGCGGTCGAGTTCCTGCAGGGCATCGACCTCCTCGACGACCTGCTGCGCGCCGAGCCGCCGTCGCGGACCCGCCGCTACGGCGTGCTCGTCGACCACCTCGTGCCCGGCTCCAAGGAGACCCGCATCGCCGAGGCGATCGCGCGCGGACCGCACGGGCGGCACGTGCGCATCGTCGGCCATCCCTTCGTCGACGTCTGGCAGTGCGTCAAGCCGCAGGCCGTGGGGATCGCGCGATGGCCCGTCGTCCCGCGCGGCACGGACTGGAAGACCGGCATCTGCCGCGGGCTCGGATGGCCGGCCGAGACCAAGGAGGACCTCGGCCTCGCGTGGCAGCGCATCCTCTCGCGCGTCTCGACGTTCCGCGACATCGAGCCGGAGCTTCTCGGCCGCGTCGAGGAGCTCATCGACTTCGTCACCGAGCCGGCGGAGTAGGCCGCGCCCTCGCGGAACGTACCCTGGGACCATGCCCGAAGACCGCACGTTCCGCGACCATCCCGTCTCGTTCGTCCGCCGGAGCGGCCGGATGTCGGAGGCGCAGGAGCGCGCGTGGGCCGAGCTCGCCCCCCGCTACGTCGTCGACGTGCCGCGCGCGATCGCGTCGACCTCTGTCCACCCCGACGCGCGCCTCGTCCCCGCCGACGAGTACGGGCGCGACGCACCGCTCGTCGTGGAGATCGGATCCGGCCAGGGGCACGCCATCGTGCACGCCGCCTCATCCGCGCCGGAGCGCGACTTCCTCGCCATCGAGGTGTTCCGCGCCGGGCTCGCGCGCACCATGCTCGACGCCGACGCGGCGGGCGTACGCAACCTGCGGCTCGTCGAGGCCAACGCACCCGAGGTGCTCGAGACCCTTCTCCGCGAGGCGTCGGTCGACGAGGTCTGGATCTTCTTCTCCGACCCGTGGCACAAGAAGAAGCACAACAAGCGGCGGATGGTCCGCGACGGCTTCGGCGCGCAGTCCGGCCGGGCGCTCCGCGACGGCGGGCTGCTCCGGCTGGCGACGGACTGGGAGGACTACGCGCTGCAGATGCGGGAGGTTCTCGACGCGGCGCCCGAGTTCGAGCGCGCCTTCGACGGCGAGTGGGCCGACCGCTTCGACGGACGCGTCATGACGGCGTTCGAGCGCAAGGGCATCGACAAGGGCCGCGACATCCGCGATCTCGTCTACCGTCGCATCGCCCGGGGCTGACGGATGGCCGCAGGACGCCGCGCGCGAGGGGAGCAGCGCCCGCTCCGGGTTCCGACGCTCGCGGCCGCCCTCCTGGTGTGCCTGGCCGCGCCCGCGTTCTTCGTGCTGCGGGTGCCGTGGCTCGGGTGGCTGCTGCTGGCCGCGGGGATCGCCGTCGCGGTCGTCGCCGACCGGACCCAGGGCATCGCGCCCTGGCGCGTCGCGGGCGGGGCGGCGCCGGGCGGGGCGGCGCCGTCCCTCGCGCGGGATCTCTCGCTCATCGCGCTGGGGCTGCTCGTCGTGTCGGCCATCCCGCTCGCGGCCGAGCTCGACGACGCCGCCATGGTGCGGTTCACCGTGGCGCTGGGCGGGGCCGTGGCGGTGCCCTACGCGGTGTCGCGGTGGGCGTACCGGGACCGCGCCGTCCGGTTCCCCTGGCGCGGGGGCGGACGGTGGACGGCGATGCAGTGGGGCTGGCTCGCCGCCGTGCTCGCGCTCGGCTGGCTCATCCTGCCGTTCTACTTCGTGACGTCGGGCGTCTACCGCAACTGGCCCGTCGTCGACACCCCCGACCTCGTCGCGCGGCTCTTCGTCGGCGTCGGGGCGGTGGGGATCTGGGACGAGCTGTTCTTCATCTGCACGGTGTTCGCGCTGCTGCTGCGGCACTTCCCCGTCGCCGCCGCGAACGCGCTGCAGGCGATCGTGTTCGTCTCCTTCCTGTGGGAGCTCGGCTACCGCGCCTGGGGGCCCGTGCTGACCATCCCGTTCGCGCTGCTGCAGGGGTGGATCTTCCTCCGCACCCGGTCGCTCGCCTACGTCGTCACGGTGCACCTGCTGTTCGATGCCGTCGTCTTCCTCGTGCTCGTCCACGCGCACAATCCGGGGGCGGTGCCGCTCTTCCTCGTGTGACGGCGGGCGGACACAGCGCAGGAGATCCGCGGCCGCCGGATGGTCCTGCCCCCGGAATCACGCGGGCGGGTGCGGGGAGCCGGGCGCGATCTCCTGCGGGATGTCCGCGGGCGCGTCCGCTGTGCGGCGGCGCGTGCGGGAGGATGGGGGGACGCGGCGGAAGGACGGCGGATGGCGGAGCGGATCGACGTCGAAACGGTCGTGGTCGGGGGCGGGGTCGTCGGCGCCTCCGCGGCATGGGCGCTCGCGCGCGCGGGCCGCGAGGTGGCGCTGCTCGAGGCGCACGAGCCCGCGCACGCAGCCGGCGCCTCGCACGCCTCCACCCGCAACTTCAACCCGTCCTACGCGGAGCCCTCCTATCTCCGGCTGCTCGAACGCGCCCTCCCGCTGTGGCGGGAGCTCGAGGCGGAGGCGGGGGAGACCATCCTCGAGCAGACCGGGATCGTCAACCGCGGGCCGTTCCCGGACTCCGACCTGCTGCGCGAGCGGGCGGGCGCGGCCGGCTTCGCCGTCGAGACCCTCCCTGCCGACGAGGCGACGCGGCGCTGGCCCGGCATGCGGTTCACGAGCGACTCGCTGTTCCTCCCCGCGGGCGGACGGCTGTGGGCCGAGCGGGCCGTGAGGGCGTTCCACGCGATCGCGGCGCGCGAGGGCGGCGTGGTCCGTCACGGCACGCGCGTCGAGCGGGTGCGCGTGCTCGGCGGCGACGCGGTCGAGGCCGTCGCGGGGGATCTCATGGTGCGCGCGCGGCGTGCGATCGTCGCGGCCGGCGCCTGGTCGTCCGAGCTGCTCGACGGTCTCATCGACCTGCCGCCGCTGCGGGTGACGGAGGAGAACCCCGCCCACTTCGCGCTCGCCGCGGGCGACGACGGCTCGGGATGGCCGAGCTTCAACCACCGTGCGGAGCCGTCCGGCTTCGAGTGGCTCGGGCCGATCTACGGACTCGTGTCGCCGGGCGAGGGACTCAAGGTCGGATGGCACGCCGTCGGCCCCGAGGTCACGCCGGCGACGCGGACGTTCGAGCCCGTCCCGCACGTCATCGCGGCGCTGCGGCAGTACGTGCGCGAGTGGATGCCGGGTGCCGACGCCGACCGGTTCGCGCCGATCAGCTGCACGTACACGTCGCGGAAGAGCGAGGACTTCATCCTCGACACGGCGGGGCCGATCGTCGTGGCGGCGGGGTTCGCCGGGCACGGCTTCAAGTTCGCCCCCGCCCTGGGAGAGCACCTCGCCGCCCTCGCGACCGGCACCGGCCGTCCGGATCCCTTCTTCGGGCTGCACCGCTGAGGCGGTCGCGGACGCCCGGGCGGTGGCGCGGGCACGGGCGACCCGCGCGCCGGTGGGTGGAGCGGGTCGCATTCCCACGGGCGGAGCGGTCGAAACCGCCCAGGTGCGTGGACGCGCCGCCGCTTCGCCCGAGCGCGAGGGCACGCAATGCCGATGCGAGCGCGGTGCGGATCCTCGCCACCGCGGGCCGGAATCCTGCGCGTCGATGTCCGACGTGCACGCGGATGACGCGCCATCCGGCTGCCGCGGCCGCGTCGAGCGCGTCGATGTCCTTCCTCTGCGGAACGGGGTCGGCGAAGTGGTGCGGTCCGTCGTACTCTTGATGGCGCGAGGGAAAGCGGCGCGTTCCACCCACCGGCGAGGGGGGAGCCCGAGGAACGGACCGTCGCACCCGGTGTCCCTGCTCCGTGCGAGGGTGGAGGCATGACCGCCCCCCTCCACGACGCCGCCCTCGCCGCCCTCCGCCGACTGGTGGGACGCGACGACGCGGTGTTCCACGACGGCCAGTTCGAGGCGATCGACGCGCTCGTCGGCGGTCGACGCCGCGCGCTCGTCGTGCAGCGCACCGGATGGGGCAAGTCGGCCGTGTACTTCGTCGCGACACGGCTGCTGCGCGACCAGGGGGCGGGGCCGACCGTGCTCGTCTCCCCGCTCATCGCGCTCATGCGCGACCAGATCGCCGCCGCCGAGCGGGCGGGGGTGCGGGCGGTCGCCATCAACTCCACGAACGCGCACGAGTGGACCGACGTGCTCGCCCGGCTCGAGGCCGACGAGGTCGACGTGCTCCTCGTGTCGCCCGAGCGGCTCAACAATCCGTCGTTCCGCGACGAGCAGCTGCCCGCGCTCGTCCGGCGCATCGGCATGCTCGTCGTCGACGAGGCGCACTGCATCAGCGACTGGGGGCACGACTTCCGCCCCGACTACCGCCGCCTGCGCGACCTCATCGCGCAGATGCCCGACTCCGTGCCCGTGCTGGCGACGACGGCGACCGCGAACAGCCGTGTGGTCGCCGACGTCGTCGACCAGCTCGGAGCCGAGGGCGTCACGACCATCCGCGGCCCGCTCGCCCGCGCGTCGCTCCGGCTCGGCGTGCTGCGCCTCCCCGACGCGACGGCGCGCCTGGCCTGGCTGCTCAGCCACCTCGACGAGCTGCCGGGCTCCGGCATCATCTACACGCTCACGGTCGCCGCGGCCAACGACACCGCGCGGCTGCTGCGCGACCACGGTCATGCCGTGCGGGCGTACACAGGACAGAGCGACGCCGACGAGCGCGCCGAGTCGGAGGCCATGCTCAAGCGCAACGAGGTGAAGGCGCTCGTCGCCACCAGCGCCCTCGGCATGGGCTTCGACAAGCCCGACCTCGGGTTCGTGCTCCACCTGGGCGCGCCGTCGTCTCCCGTGGCCTACTACCAGCAGGTCGGCCGCGCGGGCCGCGCGACCGACTCCGCCGACGTCGTCCTGCTGCCGGGCCCGGAGGACCGAGACATCTGGCACTACTTCGCGACGGCCTCCATGCCCGACCAGGATCGGGCCGAGCGCGTGCTGTCGGCGCTCGCCGCATCCGACCGGCCGATGTCGACCGTCGCGCTCGAGGCGATCGTCGACATCCGCCGCACGCCCCTCGAGCTGCTCCTCAAGGTGCTCGACGTCGACGGAGCCGTGCGCCGTGAGAAGGGCGGATGGTCCGCGACCGGCGACGCGTGGACCTACGACGCCGAACGCTATGGGCGGATCGCCGCCGAGCGCCGCGCCGAGCAGGACGACATGCTCGCGTACGAGACGACGACCGGCTGCCGGATGGAGTTCCTCCAGCGGCGGCTCGACGACGACACCGCGTCGCCCTGCGGGCGGTGCGACAACTGCGCGGGCTCCTGGCTGACCGCGGAGATCGGGCAGGGCGTCGCGGCGTCGGCGGCGTCGGCGCTCGATCGCGTCGGCGTGCCGATCGAGCCGCGCCGGCAGTGGCCGTCGGGTCTGGACCGTCTCGGCATGCCGCTCAAGGGCCGCATCCCCGCGGACGAGCAGGCCGACGAGGGGCGCGCCCTCGCGCGCCTGACCGACCTCGGCTGGGGCGGTGCTCTCCGCGAGCTGTTCGCCGCCGGCGCGCCCGATCAGGAGGTCCCCCCGCGACTTCTGGACGCCTGCGTCCGCGTCCTCGCCGACTGGGGATGGTCGGAGCGCCCCGTGGCGGTGGTCTCGGTTCCGTCGCGCTCACACCCGCTCCTCGTCGAATCCCTGGCGCGCGGGCTCGCGGGCATCGGCCGTCTGCCCTATCTCGGGGCGCTCGCGCTCGACCCCGCGGCGCCGACCGGCCGCCCCGGCGGCAACAGCGCCTTCCGCGTGGCCGATCTGCATGGGCGGATGGCCGCGGAGGGCATCGAGGTGCCGGCGGGACCCGTTCTGCTCGTCGACGACCTCGCCGACAGCCGCTGGACGCTCGCCCTCGCGGCCCGTGAGCTGCGCCGCGCCGGCGCGCCGGCGGTGCTGCCGTTCGCCCTGGCCCTGCGCGGCTGAGCCCGGGCCTGCGCGGCTGAGCCCGGGTCCACGCGGCTGAGCCCGGGCCTGCGCGGCTGAGCCCGGGCCCGCGCGGGCGCTCAGCGGACAGACCGCAGGAGACCCGCGCGAGCGCCGTCGGCCGGCTCGCGTGAACGGGACTCACCCCTCGCGCAGGCGCCGGTTCGTCTTCGCCGTCGCGATGGCGCTCCACGGGTCCTCCGGCCAGGGATGCTTGGGGTAGCGACCGCGCATCTCGCGGCGCACGTCCTGGTACGGCCCGTTCCAGAACGACGCCAGGTCGTCGGTCACGGCGAGCGGGTGCCGCCCGGGCGACAGCAGGTGGAACAGCACGGGAACGCGGCCGTCGACGAGCCGCGGCGTGCGGTCGAGGCCGAACACCTCCTGCAGCTTGACCGCGACGACGGGCCGCTCGCCGTAGGCGATGCGGACGTGCGATCCGGACGGCACGGCGAGGCGCTCGGGCACCAGCTCGTCCAACCGCGACGCCTCCGGCCACGGCAGCAGACGGCGCAGGGCGGACGTCGCGTCGACGCGATCGAGGGCGGCTCCGGCTCGCGCGAGGTCTGGTGCCAGCCAGTCGTCGGCGGCCGCGAGCAGCGCCTCGTCTCCGACATCGGGCCACGGGGCGCCGAGCTCGCGGTGCAGCATCGCCATCCGCGCGCGGAGCGCGGTCGCGGCGTCCGTCCAGGGGAGGGCGCCGATCCCGACATCGCGCAGGTGCGCCGTGAGCGCCGGCGCGAGGTCGTCGGGCAGGGGCGTCGCGGGGGTCGACGACAGCGGGATGGCTCCGAGCCGCCGTTCGACGCGGACGCGCACGCGACCGCCCTCGACGCGGGCGATGCGCTCCGAGGCGGCCAGCGGCGCGCCGATCGCGAGCGCCTCGTCCTCGGGGATCGGGGCGGCGAGCCTCACGACGGCGCCCGTGCCCTCGGCGGCACGGCCCTCGGCGCGCTGCACCTCGGCGACCGCGATCCATTCCGATCCGACGAGCCCCGAGCCCTCGGGAACCGCGGCCCGTGTGCCGCTCGCGAGCAGATAGGTCCGCGACCCCGTCGTCGTGCGGCGGGCGATCCACTCGGGGCGCGCGAGGGCGACGACGGCGCCGACCGCATCGGCGAGACCCGGCGCCTCCTGCGCGGAGATGCGGGGTTCGGAGCCCGCGCCCGGGCTGCCCGCACCGCCCACGGGTGCCCCCGCCCCTGCGGCGCCGCCCGCGTCCGCAGCCCCCGCCGCGACCCGGGCGAGCCGCGTCGCCTCGCGCCGCCAGCGCGCGGCGCCCGGCACCCGGTCGTCGCGGAGCCCGCGCAGCAGACCCGGCAGATCCGCATCGGGGGCTCGGTGATCGTCGGACACGGCGGCGACGACCTCGGCGGCGCGCCGCGCATCGCCGAGGCGCATGGCGCCGTCGAGCAGCGCGCGGGCGTCGCGCACGCCGACGGGGAGCGCGGCGATGCGGCGTCCGAGCGGCGTCGGGCGCCCCTCGGCGTCGGCGAGGCCGAGGTCGTGCAGCACGGCCACGGCACGCGTCATGGCGTCGTCCGGCGGCGGGGTCAGCAGGGCGAGCCCGCGCCCCGCCGGCGTGCCCCACGCCCCGAGGAGCAGCGCGGCGTCCACGAGGTCGGCCGAGGCGATCTCGGGCGGCGCCGCCGGCGCCATGCGGGCGAGATCGGTCTCGCCGTAGAGGCGGATGGCGCGGCCCGGCGCCTCGCGAGCGGCGCGCCCGGCGCGCTGCCCGGCGGCGGCACGCGACGCGCTCACCGTGACGAGGCCCGTCATGTCGCGGGCACGATCACGGCGCACCTCGCGCGCGAGACCCGCGTCGACGACGAGCCGCACGCCGGGGACGGTGAGCGAGCTCTCCGCGAGCGCCGTCGTCACGATCGTGCGGGGCCGGGCGCCCGTGCGGCCACCCGTCGCGCGATCCTGCTCGCGCGACGGCAGCCGCCCGTGCAGTGGCAGCACCTCGCGGTCTCCGGCCGCGAGGATGCGCACGACGGCGTCGACGTCGCGGGCCGACGGGACGAACACGAGCGCGTCGCCGTCATCGCCTGCGGTCCGCGCGACGTCCGCGACGTGTACGAGGAACGCCGGGGAGACGCCGCGCTCGTCGAGACGCGGCCCCGTGTGCGGTGCGTAGGAGACGTCGAGGGGATGCAGAGGCGACGGCACGTCGACGACGGGCGCCGGAGCGCCGCCAGCGCCGAGCAGCCCGGCGAGGCCCGCCGCGTCGAGCGTCGCCGACATCGCGACGACGGTCAGGTCGTCTCGGAGTGCGCGCACCTCGGCGAGGAGCCCCAGTAGGAGGTCGCCGTCGAGCGAGCGCTCGTGCACCTCGTCGAGGACGACCGCCGACACGCCGCCGAGCTCGGGGTCGTCAAGCAGACGCCGCAGCAGGACGCCCGGTGTCAGGATCTTGATGCGCGTCGCCGGGCCGACCATCCGCTCGCCGCGCACCGTGAAGCCGACGGCGTCGCCGACGGCGGATCCGTCGAGTGCGGCGATGCGGCGGGCGGCGGCGCGCACGGCGACACGGCGCGGCTGCGTCACGATCACCGACCCCGGGAGGAGGTCCGCAAGGAGCGGCGGCACGAACGTCGTCTTGCCGGTGCCGGGCGGCGCCGTCACGACCATCGCTCCGCGGCGGGACGCGGCGCGCAGCTCCGCCGCGGCCGTCGACACCGGGAGCCCGGCGCCGATGCGGGCGAGGTCGAAGCGGTGCGGGGCGGCGGATGTCACCCCGAGATCATCTCAGCCCCGCCCCGTTCTCAGCCTCGTACGGTGACGAGGGTGCGCTGCCATCCGCTGGCGCCGTCCGGCGCGATGGGGGCGCGCTCCTGGATCTGCAGGTTGCCATCGGCGTCGGTGGCCCGCACGGCGATGTAGTGCGTGCCCGCCTCGGCCTCCCACGCGAGCTTCCACTGCACCCAGGTGTCCTCGTTGACGGGCGCCGACAGCTCGGCCTCCTGCCAGTCGCCGTCGTCGATCGACACCTCGACGCGCGAGATGCCGACCGTCTGGGCCCACGCGACGCCCGCGACCGCGACGGTCCCGGCGTCGACGGGCGTCCCCGAGCGGGGGGTGTCGATGCGCGACGACATCTTGATGGGAGCCTTCGCGCTGTAGCCGCGCGGCGTCCAGTACGCCTCGTCCTGCGCGAACGTCGTCACCGTCAACTCGGTGACCCATTTCGTCGCAGAGACGTACCCGTAGAGGCCGGGCACGACCATCCGCACGGGGAACCCGTGCTCGAGCGGCAGCGGCTCGCCGTTCATCGCGACGGCGAGGATGGCGTCGATCCCGTCGTCGGTGAGCGACGTCAGGGGAGTCGACGCGGTGAAGCCGTCGACGCTCGTCGACAGCACCATGTCCGCGCCCTCCTGCGGACGCGCGAGCGCGAGCACGTCGCGAACGGGCACGCCCTGCCACAGCGCGTTGCCGACGAGCCCTCCGCCGACCTCGTTCGACACGCACGTGAGGGTCACGGCGTACTCGTCGAGCCCCATCGCCAGGAGGTCGTCGAACGTCAGCTCGACGCGCTCACCGACCATCCCGTCGACGACGAGGCGCCATTCCGCCGGATCGACCGTCGGCACCGTCAGGGCCGTGTCGACGCGGTAGAAGTCGGCGTTGGGGGTGAAGAGCGGCGACAGCCCGGGGACATCCAGCTCGGCGCCGTCGGGGATCGTGACGCGAGAACGCGGAGAGGGTAGGCGCAGAGCGTCGCGGATGGCCGTGATCGACGTCGTCACGCCGTTGAGTGCGCGCGAGCCCAGGCCGACGACGAGGGCGGAGGCGCCCGCGATCGTCGCGATGAGCAGGAAGCCGCGGCGGTCGACGCCCTCCTCCGGCGCCGAGGAGGCGGGACGCAGCCGGCGGATGAGGGCGACGAGCACGACACCGCCCGCGACGACCCCGACGACTGAGGGAGCCCAGGCGAGCGCTGACGCGCCCGGGCGCGTCACGGTCGTCGCGAGCGTCGCGGCGCCCGCCGCGCCGATCACGATGAGGCCCGAGGGAGGGAGGCGGAGCTGCAGCACGCCGGCGAGCACGGCGGCGGCGACGACGGCCACGCCGAGGCCCGCGAGCAGCGCGACCTTGTCCATGGCGCCGAACACGGCGATGGCGAGCTCCTTGACGGGCTGCGGGACGATGTCGATGACGAATCCGCCGAGCGCGAGCAGCGGGCTCGCCTCCTTCGCCGCGAGCAGCGCGACGAGCTCGGCCGCGGCGAGGAACACCGCGGCGCTGACGACGCCGGCGATCGCGGCGAGCGGGTACCGGCGTGTGCGCATCCTCGGCCTCATGTCCCTGATTCGGCGCGGCGCGCCGATCGGATGGCCAGGCTACTGCGCGATGGGCGCGTGCGGTGCGAAAGCCGGCGGGTCGTATGCCGCGACGCGCGGCAGCTCGCCGTCCCAGCGCTCCACGGCGACGAGCACGTGCGCGCCGCTCGACCCCTGCGAGAGGGGCGTCGTGCCGACGTCGTGGGTGAGCACGTTGACGTTGCCGGCGATGCAGTCGGCGATGTCGGGGCGCGACGGGTCGAACCACGCGCCCGTGGACATCTGCGCGACGCCGGGCAGCACGTGGTCGGTCAGCACGGCACCCGCGAGCAGGGAGCCGCGCGGCGATCGCACGCGCACGACGTCTCCCGCGCGGATGCCCCGGGCCGCGGCGTCGTCGGGATGGAGACGAATCGGCTCACGGCCCGCCACCTTCGTCGAGCGGCTCGCCGCGCCCATGTCGTGCTGCGAATGCAGGCGGTGACTCGGCTGGTTGCAGAGGAGGTGGATGTCGAACGTCGCGGCATCCGGCGCGCCCCACCACTGCGTGCGCTCCGTCCACACGGGATGGCCGGGGACCTCGACGAGGCCGAAGCCGGCGATCACGTCGGAATGCAGCTCGATCCGCCCGCTCGGCGTCTCCAGCGGGTGCGCCGCGGGGTCGGCGCGGAAGCGGGAGAAGACGGCGTCCGGGTAGGGATCCTGAGGGAGCGGCGCACCGCCCTCGTCCCAGAACTCGTCGAAGGGAGGGGCCGGCGGGCTCTGCGGCGCCGACCGCCACCGCTCGTAGAGGTGGCGCAGCCAGGCGCCCGCGTCGCGGCCCTCGTGGAACGCCTCTCCCCGGCCGAGGCGGTCGGCGAGGCCCGAGAGGATGCGGAACTCGTCCCGCGCCTCGCCGACGGGCGCCGCCGCCGCCCGGACTACGCGCAGCCGGCGGTCGCCCGCGCCCGCCGCGACGTCGTCGCGCTCGAGCGTGCTCGTCGCCGGGAGGACGATGTCGGCGTGCTTCGCCGTCGCCGTCCAGTGCGTCTCGTGCACGATGAACGTCTCGAGGCGGGCGATCGCGGAGCGGAGCCGGCCGAGGTCCTGATGATGGTGGAAGGGGTTGCCGCCCGCCCAGTAGGCCAGCGCGATCGAGGGGTAGCGCAGCGTCCGCCCGTCGTATGCGTACTCCTCTCCGGGGCGGAGCAGCAGGTCGGAGATGCGCGCGCACGGGATGAAGGCGTCCACGGGGTTGACGCCCTGATCGAAGACGGGCAGCTTCGCCCCGACGACGCCGACGCCGTAGTCGCCCATCGATCCGTAGCCGTGCGAGAAGCCGCCGCCCGGCAGCCCGATCCGCCCCAGGAACGCGGCGAGGGCGAGCGCGGCGTGCACCGCGTGCTCGCCGTGCTCGCCGCGCTGCAGCGAGAACGCCACGTTGACGAGCGTGCGCCCCGCGGCCATCCGCCGGGCGAGATCGCGGATGGCCCCGGCGGGCGTCCGCGAGATCGACTCCGCCCACTCCGGCGTCTTCGGGATGCCGTCGTCATCGCCCCTGACCTGCCGGCGGATGCGCTCCGCGCCGGTCGTGAAGCGCGCGAGGAACCCCTCGTCGGCGAGCCCTTCGGCATCCAGGACGTGGATGATGGCGAGGAGGACGGCGGTGTCGGTTCCCGGCATCACGCCGATCCACTCCGCGCCCACGTCGCGGAAGGCGTCGTCGCGCAGAGCCGAGAGCGACACCACGTGCGTGGAGCCGGCCATCCGCCGAGCCCTCCCGGAGGCGATGTGCCGGTCGTGGCCGCCCGGCACGACCCACGTGTTCGATCGGCGCAGGCCCCCGAAGGTGACGAGGAGGTCGGTGTGCTCCTCGATCTCGTGCCACGGCACGGGGCGGGCGCGCAGATCGAGGTCGGCCGCGCGGCCGATGAGATGCGGCAGCAGCACGATGCTCGCGCCGCGCGAGTACGAGTTGACCGAGCGCGTGTAGCCTCCCGTGACGTTCAGGAACCGGTGCAGCTGGCTCTGGGCATGGTGGAAGCGGCCGGCGCTGCCCCATCCGTACGAGCCGCCGAACACCGCGGAGTCGCCGTGGACGGCGCGCACCCGCTCCAGCTCGCGAGCCGTGAGCTCGAGCGCCGTGTCCCAGTCGACCTCCACGAACGCGTCTCCCGACCGGCCCCTCGACGGGTCGGCGCCCGGGCCGTTCTCGAGCCAGCTGCGGCGGATGGCCGGGCGGCGCACACGAGACGGCGCGTCGTGGGCGTCCGCGACGTTCCCGATCGCGGGCGACGCGTCGGGATCGTCGTCGTACGGAGCCGCGGCGATGATGCGACGGCCGTCCGTCGACACCTCGACGCGGTACGTGCCCCAATGGGCGCTGGTCTCGCTGACGGTCACGACGTGAGGCTACGCGGCGCGCATGCGCCGCGATCGGCGTGTTGCGCGGGGTGACGCGCGCGCATCGGAGGCGGGGAAGACCGCGCGGGCGTTGCGCGGGTATCGACGACACTGATGCGCTGCGATAAGCGATTCGAGGTTCCTGATGGCGACGGCGCTTGTGAGGCTGGACTCCGCCCCCCTCATCCCGCCGACCGTGCGGGCGAGGGGGCGGGATCGACGAAGGAGTTGATGTGACGACAGACGTGCCGGCAGAGGGCGCAGCGCCCCGCACCGTCAAGTGGAGCTACATGGACCACTGGCGCAAGAACGGACCATCCGGACCGCTCGACCAATGGCATTCGCGGCTCGAGATGACCCGTTTCCTGCGGCAGGTGGCGGCCGTCGGGTTCGACGCCATCGACACGTTCGACTTCCGCTACTGGCAGATCCTCGAGCAGTACGGGTCGGTGGCGAACTACCAGGAGTTCGTGCAGGAGCAGGGGCTCGAGCGGATCGTGAACACGTTCCACGGCGTCTACTACACGCCCGACCGCTACGCGCCGGAGGTGCCGGCCACCCACGCCGCGATCCTCGAGGACTTCCGCGTCACGATGGACCGGTGGTCGGGCATCCAGCTCGACAACATCATCGTCATGCCCGGGTCGCGGTACTTCGACGAGCAGGGCGTGCCCGACGACGGCCTCAAGCATGCCGCCGACGTCTGGGGGCAGGTGGGGGAGATCACGCAGCAGTACGGCGTGAACCTCACGTGCCATCACGAGTTCTACGCGGGCATCCGCACGAGGCGTCAGATCGACACCTTCTACGGGCATGCCGATCCGCGATACGTGAAATTCTTCGTCGACACGGCGCAGCACTGCATCGCCGACGTCGACCCGGTCGCGGTCTACGAGGCGCATCACGAGCGCGTGAGCGGATTCCACTTCAAGGACACGCGGCACAAGGACGTCAACGACGATTACCGCCGGTTCCCCGACGCCGAGGTGTCGGCCGTGACGACCGAGAAGTGGTTCTACGAGATGGGCACCGACGAGGGGCTCGTCGACTTCGAGGCGATGATGCGCTCGGTGCGCGACCACGGCTACTCGGGCTGGATCTCCGTCGAGCACGACAAGGCGGACAAGCTCGGCGGCGACTACGCCGAGAGCACCGCGATCTCGCGCTGGTACGCGAAGAACGTGCTCGACCGCATCTACGAGGAGGCCTCCGCATGAGCGGCGCGCGATGGAGCTATGCCGTCAACCAGTGGGACACGAACATCGATGCGTTCGTGCGGCGGCGCGAGCACGAGCGGGCCTTCAAGACCGTCTCGATCAGCGGGTTCGGCGCGGTCGAGCTCACGGCCGAGAGCTTCGGCGCCTGGGAGCCGCTCGGCACCCCCGACCAGATCCGCGATCTGTACGGATCGCTCGAGGAGTTCCGCGACGTGCTCGCGACCTGCGCGCTCGACGGAGTGAGCAGCTACGTCTACGACCCCGCGATCGGGTTCGACGTCGAGATGGGGCGCGGCCACGACCCGCTCGACCCCGCCGGCGTTCCGCGCATCGTCGACACCGCCAGGTGGTTCGCCGCGGCGCTCGTCCGACTCGGCGGCGACACGCTCGTCGTCCGCCCCGTCGGCTCCGCGTGGCAGACCGGTGCGCTCGACGACGGGCAGATCGCCGCGCTCGCCGCCGCGTGGGCCGAGGTCGGGGCCGCGGTCGAGGCCGAGGGCGTCGGGCTCGCGCTCCACGTCGACTTCCTCTCCGCCCTGCGGATCGGCGACGGACTCGAGCGGCTGGTCGAGGCGACGGACGGCGCCCCGGTCGGCTTCTCCGTCGACACGGCCGAGTTCGCGATCGCGGGGATCGACCCGGTGGCGTTCCTGCGACGGCACCCGTCGCGCATCCGCCACGTGCAGCTGAAGGACGCCCGCGAGACGGTCGGCGATTCCGAGGCGCTCACTCCGCACGCCGAGCAGTTCGTGCGCACGGAGGGCGGCGAGCGGCGCATCGGGCGGTGGTTCTTCGAGCCGACCGACGAGGGCGGGCTGGTCGACTTCGAGGGTGTCGCGAAGGCGCTGCACGACATCGGGTACGGCGGCTGGATCGTCGTGGAGTCCGATCAGAGCCCGCACCCCGCGGAGAGCGCGATGGTGAGCGGATGGTACGTCCAGAACGTGCTCCGGCCGATCGTGGAGGGAACGGCATGAGCGCCGTGTCCGCCGACGTGCTGAACGTCCTCATCCTGTCGGGGCACATGACCCGCGAGCACGACAACGAGGTGCGCAGCTTCCGCCAGCACAATCAGTGGCTCACGACGCTGCTGGAGGACACCGGCCGGTTCCGCGTCCGTGTCGTGGAGGACCCGCGCGGAGTGGGCGCCGATGTCATCGACCGGTACGACGTCGTCATCGTCGTCTTCGAGGGACGCGACGGCTACTTCGACAAGGCGGTCGGCTTCGGCGCCGAGACCGACGCGGCGCTGCTGAGGTTCGTGCACGACGACGGGAAGGGGATCGTCTGGTTCCACGGCTCCGCCGCGCAGGAGGACTCGTGGGGCTACCCCGAGGAGTACAACGTCATGCGGGGGGCCAAGCTCAGCGCGTGGGAGACGGGGCTGCGCCCCCGCCCGTGGGGCGAGGCCCAGCTCGACACGGTCGAGCCGCGCCATCCGATCACCGAGGGGATCAGCGCGCGGTGGACGGTCACGGGCGACGACATCCTCACGGGCGTACAGCTGTACGAGGGAGCGCGCGTCCTCCTGACCACGTTCGACGACCTGGAGGCGTACGAGAAGGCGCCCGTCTGGCCCATGGCGCACTACCCGGTCGACATCCCTCCCGAGGGGATCGCGGCGCTGCCGGGCATCGACACCGACCAGCCGATCGCGTGGATCAACGACTACGGGGCCGGGAGGTCGTTCACGATCACGATCGGGCACGACATCGACACGTTCCGCCGCATCGAGTTCATCAGGATGTTCCCGCGCGGTGTCGAGTGGGCGGCCACCGGTGAGGTGACGCTGACGGGGCCCGATCGCCGCGGCGACCGCCGCTTCCTGCCCTGGCCGTACTACGCCCACGAGGGCTGACACGCGCGCAGCGGAATGACAGAAGGCCCTGCTCGTCGAGCAGGGCCTTCGCACGCTGGTGCCCCCGGAGGGATTCGAACCCCCGACCTACGGTACCGGAAACCGGCGCTCTATCCCCTGAGCTACGGAGGCGTGCCGATCAAGGCTATCAGCGCTCGGAGGGTGCCTCGTACACGTCGGGCAGGGCGGGCTCCGGCTGCTCGTCCGCCGCCTCGACGACGACCGGCTGGGCGAGCGCGTCGAGTGCCGCCGCGACCCGCTCGGCGAGGTACGCATGCCCGTCGTCCGAGGGATGGTCGGCCCCGGCCTCCGACGTGTCGATGATCCACGCGTAGTCGGCGGCCGTGATCCACTCCTCCTGCACGGGGGAGAGATACCACCATCCGCGCGCGCCGGCGAGCTGGGCGAGCCGGCGGTCGATCTCGGCCGTCGCCTCCTCGACGGGGAGCACCTGCGGGGCCGGCCCGAGGACGACGATCTGCGCGTCGGGGTAGACGGCCGCGAGGTCGTCCCACGCGGCCGTGACGGCGTCGGAGTACCGGGACAGGTCCTGCCGGCGGTCGTTGATCGAGCCCTGCACGATCACGAGGTCGGGGTCGAGGTCGGGATCGAGCGCGGCGATCCGATCGCCGAAGTCGGGGCCGTCGAGGCCCGGCTTGAGGTAGCCGCTGCCGCGCACGCCGTCGACGATCGTCTCGGCCCATCCCTCGATCTCCCCGAGGCGGTAGGCGTAGCCCCCCTCGGGGGCGGTGGCCGCCGAACCGTACGTCCACGAGTCGCCGAACACGAGGACGGTGGCGTCGTCCGGCACGGCGAGCGGCGCGGGCTGCACGACCGTGCCCTCGGCCGCGGCGGCCGGCGGGGCAGACGGCGCCGCCCACGGACGCCACAGCGCGAGCGCGGCGACGGCCGCGAGGGCGAGGCCGATCGCGGCGACCAGCGCGGCGAGTCGGCGGATCGGGCGGTCCGCGCTCATGCGAACGAGGATAAGCACGCGACGGGCTCCCAGCGCGCGTCGTCATAAACTTGTGACGCTATGACTCCCGACGCCCTCGCCGCCGCCCTGCTCGCCGTGCTCTCGCCCATCGCGGAGCGGCGCCGACCCGGCGAGTCCCTCGACGTCGCCGCGGCCGACATCGTCTTCGACCGACCCAAGAACCGCGATCACGGCGACTGGGCGACGAACATCGCGATGAAGCTCGCCAAGCGGCTGGGTGCCAACCCGCGCGAGCTCGCGCAGGACATCACCGACGGGCTGGCCGCCGTCGAGGGCGTCGCCTCGGTCGAGGTCGCGGGGCCCGGGTTCATCAACATCCGCCTCGACGCGGCCGCCGCGGGCGCCCTCGCGAAGACGATCGTGGATGCGGGCACCGCCTACGGCCGCAACGAGACGCAGGCCGGCAACACGATCAACCTCGAGTTCGTGAGCGCGAACCCCACGGGTCCCCTCCACATCGGCCACACCCGGTGGGCGGCGCTCGGCGACTCGATCGCGCGCGTCCTCAAGGCCAGCGGCGCCGACCTCGTCAGCGAGTACTACATCAACGACGCCGGGGCGCAGATGGACAAGTTCGGCGCGAGCGTGCTCGCGGCGGCGAAGGGCGAGCCGACGCCCGAAGGCGGGTACCCGGGGCAGTACATCGCCGACCTCGCGGCACACGTCCTGGCCGAGCGTCCCGATCTGCTGCAGCTCGGCGAGGGTGAGCAGCTCGCGCTCGCCCGCGAGATCGGCTACGCCCGGCAGCTCGAGGAGATCAAGGCGTCGCTCGAGGCCTTCCACGTGCACTTCGACGTCTACTTCAGCGAGCGCACGCTGCACGCGAAGGCTGAGGGAGCCGGCACGAGCCTCATCGACGACGCCGTCGAGCGCCTGCGCGCCCAGGGCCACGTGTTCGACGAGGGCGGCGCGGTCTGGGTGCGCACGACGACGTTCGGCGACGACAAGGACCGCGTCGTGCGCCGCTCGGACAGCGAGATCTACACCTACTTCGCCGCCGACGCCGCGTACTACCTCTCCAAGTCGGACCGCGGGTACCAGCACAAGATCTACCTGCTGGGCGCCGACCACCACGGCTACGTCCACCGTCTCAAGGCCCTCGCCGGCGCGGCCGGCGACGACCCGCAGAAGGACATCGAGGTGCTCATCGGCCAGCTCGTCTCGGTGAACGGCGCGCGCCTGTCGAAGCGCGCGGGGAACATCATCGAGATGGACGACCTCATCTCGTGGATCGGCGCGGACGCGCTGCGCTACTCGCTCGCGCGGTACCCCGCCGACTCGCCCCTCGCCCTCGACCCCGAGCAGCTGCGCAAGCGCACGAACGACAACCCCGTCTTCTACGTGCAGTACGCGCACGCGCGCACCGTCAACGTCGCGCGCAACGCGGCCGACGCGGGCGTCGACCGCTCGGAGTTCGCGCCCGAGCTGCTCGTTCACGAGACCGAGTCGGCGCTCCTCGGCGCGCTGCAGGAGTTCCCGCGGCTCGTCGCGTTCGCGGCCGAGCTGCGCGAGCCCCACCGCATCGCGCGCTACCTCGAGGAGCTCGCCGGCCTCTACCACCGCTGGTACGACACGTGCCGTGTGACGCCCAAGGGCGACGAGCCGCTCGAGACCGTGCACCGCACGCGCCTCTGGCTCAACGACGCCACGGGCCAGGTGCTGCGCAACGGCCTCGACCTGCTCGGCGTGAGCGCGCCAGAGCGGATGTGACGATGGCCCGCCGCCGCACCGCCCGCACCCTGCTCATCGCGGGGGCCGTGGTCGTCGCGGCGGTCGCGGCGTTCTTCGTCGGCGACGCGATCGCCCGCGCCGTCGTGCAGGAGCGCGTCCGCGAGACGGTCGTCACGGAGCTCGCGCTGCCGGCCGACCACCCCGTCGACGTGGCCGTCGGAGGGCTCGTCCTGCCGCAGCTGCTGGCCGGACGGCTCGACGACCTCGCCATCTCGGCCGACGACGTCGCGTTCGAAGGGCTGACGGGCGACGTCGCCGTGCAGGCGCACGGCGTCCCGGTCTCGGGAGACGACTTTTCGGCCCTCGGGGGCACAGCGCGCATCTCGATGGACGCGGACGACGTCGACGCGCTCCTCGCCACGGTGGGCGGAGCGTGGACGAGCTGGGGAGACATCACCGTGGCGCTCCCCGGTCCGGCCGCCGAGTTCTCCGCCGAGCTGACGCTCTTCGGCGCGTCGGTCCCGCTGGAGTTCGCCGCCGTGCCCGGCGTCTCGGACGGCGACGTCGTGCTGACACCCGACGCCATCCGGATCGGCGCGCTCGAGCTCACCGCCGACACCCTCGCGCAGGCTCCGATCGACCTCGGCGCGCTCGCTCAGCCGCTCACCCTGTGCCGGGGCGAGGCGCTTCCCGACGGTCTCGACGTGACGGCGGCCGACGTCTCGGACGGCCGTCTCGAGATCGGCCTGACGTTCTCGGACGGCGTCTTCGCCGACCTCGACGCGCTCGCCGCCGCGCGGTGCGCGTGAGCGGGGCCGGTCGCCGCAGGTCGCCCCGCGTCGGCCGCGCCGCGAGCGGCGCGGCCGGTGCCATAGAATCTCAGTCACCGCGTCAGCGTGATCACACCGCGCCGCGGCCGACCCCCATCCACTGATTGGTGACCCGTGTCCTCGTCCGCACTCGCGCCGGAATGGCTCACGACCCCCGCCGACCCCAACGACCTCGCGCCCGCCGTCTGGCCCGAGTCGGCGCATCGCGATGTGCAAGGGGCGCTCGTCGTCGCCGGCGCATCCGCCGTCGACCTCGTGCAGCGCTACGGCACGCCCGTCCTCGTGATCGACGAGGACGCCGTGCGGGCGCGCGCCGCCGAGACGCTGCGTGCGTTCGCGGATGCCGCCGCGCGCCACGGCGGCACGGCGCGCGTGTACTACGCGGGCAAGGCGTTCCTCTCCACGGCGATCGCGCGGTGGGTCGTCGACGCCGGCCTCGGCGTCGACGTCTGCTCGGGGGGAGAGCTCGCCGTGGCCCTCGCCGCGGGCGTCGACCCCGCGCGCATCGGCTTCCACGGCAACAACAAGCGGGTGTGGGAGCTCGAGCGCGCCGTCACGGCGGGCGTCGGCACGATCGTCGTCGACTCCGAGATCGAGATCGAGCGGCTCGCCGCCATCGTCGAGCGCCTCGACGCCGAGCAGTCCGTGCTCGTGCGCGTGAACAGCGGCGTGCACGCCGAGACCCACCATTTCCTCGCGACGGCGCACGAGGACCAGAAGTTCGGGTTCGCCCTCGACGCGGCCGAGCGCGCCGTCGCGCGCATCCGGGAGCTTCCGCGGCTGCGCTTCGCCGGACTGCACTGCCACATCGGATCCCAGATCTTCGGCGTCGCCGGATTCCGCGAGTCGGCCTCCCGCGTGATCGAGCTGCACGAGCGTCTCCGGGCAGGCGGCGAGGTGCCGCTGCTGAACCTCGGGGGCGGCTTCGGCATCGCGTACACGCGCGTCGACGACCCCTCGCCCATCGCCGTCCTGGCCGACGGCATCGTCGACGTCGTCGCCGCGGAGTGCCAGGCGCGCGGCATCCCGCTCCCCGTGCTCGCGTTCGAGCCGGGGCGCAGCATCGTCGGCCCGGCCGGCGTCACCCTCTACGAGGTCGGAACCGTCAAGCCCGTCACGGTGCAGACGGAGAGCGGAGACGCGCAGCGCCTCTACGTGAGCGTCGACGGTGGGATGAGCGACAACGCGCGGCCCGCGCTGTACGGCGCCCAGTACTCCGCGCGCCTCGCCTCGCGAGAGGGCACGGGGGCGCCCGCCCTCGCCCGCGTCGTGGGCCTTCACTGCGAGTCGGGCGACATCGTCGTCGACCACGAGTACCTGCCGGGCGACGTCGCGCCGGGCGACCTGCTCGCGGTCCCCGCGACGGGCGCGTACACGGCGCCGCTCGCGAGCAACTACAACCACATCCCGCGCCCGCCCGTCGTGGCGGTCTCGCGGGGCGTCAGCCGCGTCATCGTGCGCGGCGAGACCATCGAGGACCTGCTCGCCCGCGACACGGGCCTCGATTCCGGCACCGGCCGACCGGCCGGGGAGGGAGAAGGATGATCGACCACCGCACGCTGAGGGTCGCCCTGCTGGGCGCCGGTTCCGTCGGATCGCAGGTGGCGCGCCTGCTGCTCGAGCACGGCGACGACTTCGCCGAGCGCAGCGGCGCGAGCCTCGAGCTCGCGGGCATCCTCGTGCGCGACCCCGACGCGCCCCGCGACGTCGCGCTGCCCCGCGAGCTGCTCACGACCGATGCCGAGAGCCTCATCGTCGGCGCCGACATCGTCATCGAGCTGATGGGCGGGATCGAGCCAGCGCGCACCCACATCCTCACGGCGCTGAACTCGGGCGCCGACGTCGTCACCGGCAACAAGGCGCTCCTCGCGACGCACGGCGCCGAGATCTTCGACGCCGCCGACCAGGTGGGCGCCTCCGTCTCGTACGAGGCGGCCGTCGCCGGCGCCATCCCGATCATCCGCCCGCTCAAGGACTCCCTGGCGGGCGACCGGATCGCGCGCATCTTCGGCATCGTCAACGGATCGACGAACTTCATCCTCGACAAGATGGACCGCGAGGGCCTGTCGGCGGAGGAGGCGCAGGCGATCGCGACCGACCTCGGGTACCTCGAAGCCGACCCGACCCTCGACCTCGAAGGCCACGACGCCGCGCAGAAGGCCGCCATCCTCGCGAGCCTGGCCTTCCACACCCGCGTGTCCATGGACGACGTGCACCGCGAGGGCATCGAGAACGTCACGGCCGACATGATCGAGGGCGCGCGACGCGCGGGCTTCGTCATCAAGCTGCTCGCCGTGTGCGAGCGTCTCGCCGACAGCGCCGACGACGAGGCGATCTCGGTGCGCGTCTACCCGGCCCTCATCAGCAGGGAGCATCCCCTCGCGAGCGTGCACGGCGGCAACAACGCCGTCTTCGTGGAGGCGGAGGCGGCCGGACCGCTCATGTTCTACGGTGCAGGCGCCGGCGGCGTGCAGACGGCGTCGGCCGTGCTCGGCGACGTCGTCTCGGCCGCGCGCCGCCACATCGCGGGCGGCGTCGGCGTGGGCGAGTCGCCGAGGCAGAGCCTGCCGACCGCCCCCATCGGCCGCATCATGACGCGCTACCAGATCACCCTCGAGGTGTCGGACGAGCCCGGCGTGCTCGCGACGATCGCGGGCATCCTCGTCGACGGCGGCGTGTCAGCGGCGACCGTCGAGCAGACCGTCGATGACGAGGGCACCGCCCGCATCGTGATCGGAACCCACAGGGCTCGTGAGCAGGCGCTCGGCGACACCGTCGCGCGCCTCGCCGAGAGCGCCGTCGTCGAGCGTGTGGCGAGCGTGCTGCGCGTGGAAGGAGAATGACCATGGCCCACGTCTGGCGCGGAGTGATGCGCGAGTACGCCGACCGTCTGGGCGTCACCGACGCGTCGACCGTCGTGACCCTGGGGGAGGGCGGGACGCCGCTCATCCCCGCGCCCGCGCTGTCGCAGCGCACCGGGGCGGATGTCTGGATCAAGTTCGAGGGGATGAACCCGACGGGCTCGTTCAAGGACCGCGGGATGACGGTCGCGCTCTCGCGCGCCGTCGAGCACGGCGCGAAGGCCGTGATCTGCGCGTCGACGGGCAACACCTCCGCGTCCGCCGCCGCCTACGCCGCGCACGCGGGCATCACGGCCGCCGTGCTCGTGCCCGAGGGCAAGATCGCCATGGGCAAGCTGAGCCAGGCCGTCGTGCACGGCGGGCAGCTCATCCAGATCCGCGGCAACTTCGACGACTGCCTCGAGATCGCACGCGAGCTCTCCGAGAGCTACCCCGTCCACCTCGTGAACTCGGTTAACCCCGACCGCATCGAGGGACAGAAGACGGCGGCGTACGAGATCGCGTCGCAGCTCGGCGACGCCCCCGACTTCCACTTCATCCCGATCGGCAACGCGGGCAACTACACGGCGTACTCGCGCGGCTACATCGAGGACGCCGAGGCGGGGACGACGACGCGCGTGCCGCGCATGTTCGGCTTCCAGGCCGAGGGGTCGGCGCCCATCGTGCGCGGGGAGGTCGTGAAGAACCCCGAGACCATCGCGACGGCCATCCGCATCGGCAACCCCGCATCGTGGGAGCTCGCCCTCGAGGCGCGCGACCGCACGGACGGCTACTTCGGCGCGATCTCCGACACCGCCATCCTCGCCGCGCAGAAGCTGCTCGCGAGCACGGCGGGAGTGTTCGTCGAGCCCGCGTCCGCGATCGGCGTCGCCGGCCTCCTCGAGCGCTCCGAGGCGGGCGTCATCCCCGCGGGATCGCGCGTCACGATCACGGTCACGGGCCACGGCCTGAAGGACCCGCAGTGGGCCCTCAAGCAGGAGGACGGCTCCGAGGTCTCGCCGACCGTCGTCGACGCCGCGACCGGCGACGTCGCCGAGGTGCTCGGCCTCGCGCCCGTGGGAGCGCCCGCGTGACGACAGCCCGGCGCTCCGTGCAGGTCCGCGTGCCTGCGACGAGCGCCAACCTGGGCCCGGGATTCGACACCCTGGGCCTCGCGCTGTCGGCCTACGACGAGCTCGTCGTCACGGCGCTCCCCGAAGGGGAACTCGAGATCGAGGTGACCGGTTCCGGCGCGGAGGAGATCCCCCGCGACGAGTCGCACCTCATCGTGCGCGTCATCCGCCACGTGTTCGCCGACCAGGGGCGCACCGCGCCCGGTCTGCGGATCGTCGCGCGCAACGGCGTGCCCCACGGCCGCGGCCTCGGTTCGTCGGCCGCCGCCGTGACGGCGGGCGTGCTCGCCGCGAAGGGACTCCTCGAGGGCGAGGCGGAGCTGTCGGAGAACGACCTGCTCCGCCTCGCGGTCGAGATCGAGGGCCATCCCGACAACGTCGCGCCGGCGCTGTTCGGGGGGCTCACGATCGCGTGGACCGACGAGCACGGCCCGCAGCACAAGAAGCTGCTCGTGCACCGCGGCGTCGCGCCCGTCGTCTTCGTCCCGGAGACGACGATGTCGACCTCGCTCGCGCGCAGCCTGCAGCCGCTGCAGGTGCCGCGCGAGGACGCGGTGTTCAACGTGTCGCGCTCCGCGCTGCTCATCGCCGCCCTCATCCAGAGCCCCGAGCTGCTGCTCGCGGCGACGGAGGACAAGCTCCACCAGGACTACCGGGCCGAGGCGATGCCCGAGACCAACCGCCTCGTGCGGGCGCTGCGCGGCGCGGGGTTCGCCGCCGTCGTCTCCGGAGCGGGGCCGAGCGTGCTCGTGCTCGCGGACGGCCCCGGCCGGCGCCTCGAGGCCGCGGAGCTCGTCGTGAACGTGGCGGACACCCCGTGGGAGGCGCACATGCTCGCGGTCGATTTCAAGGGTGGTACAGTGAGGACCAACCCGGTGGGTGCTCGGTAGCACGTTCGAAACCACCGTCGCAATTCTGCGAAGCCCCCGCACGCTCCCGAGGATCCGACCCGATCGGACCCGGGATGGACGCGCGTCGTGGCGCGCGTCACGCGAATCCCGCCTGTGCGGTTCGGGTCATGCCACGCAACACCGACAGGAGCCCTCGTGGAGTCCCACTCCGAGATCCAGAACGACGACGTCGTCGCCGCGAACCCCGCAGAAGACGCGGGAGCGCAGGCGACCGCCGAGCAGAAGGCGCCGGCAGAGACGCCTGCTGCCGATGAGGCGCCCGCGAAGCCGGTGCGCAAGCGTGCGCCGCGCCGCGCGAAGTCGGCCGGCACGGCCCCCGCCGAGGTGACGGCGCCCGCTGACGCGGCCCCCGCGCCTGCGGAGGAGCCGGCGGAGGCCGAATCCGCGCCGGCGGCGGTCGAGTCCGCGCCGGCCGAGGCCGCAGCGGATGCCGCAGCCGAGCCCGCCGCGGAGGAGGCGCCGGCGAAGCCCGTGCGCAAGCGTGCGCCGCGCCGCACCAAGAAGGTCATCGAGGCGGAGGCCGCAGCTGCCGCCGAGGCCGCGGCTGCCGCCGAGGCCGCCGCGCAGGCCGAAGCCGCCGCGCCGGCGGAGGCGTCCACGGACGCCGACGACGCGGAGGCGGAGGCCACGGCCGTCGACGAGCCCGCGGAGGCTCCCGCGGCCGAGCGCGACGCGCTGTCCGCCGATGCGGCTTCCGCCGACGCGGAGGAGCCGGCCGCCGAGACCGCGGCGGAGGGCGCCGAGCCCGCGACGGATGCCGTCGAGCCCGAGGCCGCGACGGACGGCGGATCGGACGCGTCCGACGCCGACAAGGCGGAGGGCGACGCCAAGCCCGAGGAGGGCACCGCGCGTCGTGGTCGCAACCGCAACCGCCGTGGCCGGGGCCGCGGAGCGGCGTCGGACGCCGCCTCGGACGAGCAGCGTGCGGAGGAGCCCAAGGACGACGAGGCCGACCGTCCGGAGCGCGGCGGGCGTCAGAACCAGGGCCAGAACCGCAACCAGAACCAGAACCAGAACCAGGGTCAGAACCAGGATCAGGCGAACGGCCGCGGACGCGCGCGCAACAAGCGCCGCGGCGGTGCGGACGACGAGTTCGACACCGAGATCGGCGACGACGACGTCCTCATCCCCATCGCGGGCATCCTCGACGTCCTCGACAACTACGCGTTCGTGCGCACGACCGGCTACCTGCCCGGCCAGCAGGACGTCTACGTCTCGCTCGGCCAGGTGAAGAAGTACAACCTGCGCAAGGGCGACGCCATCGTGGGCGCCATCAAGCAGCCGCGCGAGAACGAGCAGTCGGGTCGTCAGAAGTACAACGCGCTCGTCAAGGTCGACTCCATCAACGGGCTCTCCGTCGAGGACGCGGCGACCCGCGTCGAGTTCGGCAAGCTCACGCCGCTCTACCCGCAGGAGCGCCTGCGTCTCGAGACGGCGCCGGAGAAGCTCACGCAGCGCATCATCGACCTCGTCGCCCCCATCGGCAAGGGCCAGCGCGGGCTCATCGTCGCGCCCCCCAAGGCGGGCAAGACGATCGTGCTGCAGCAGATCGCGAACGCCATCGCGCTCAACAACCCCGAGGCGCACCTCATGGTCGTCCTCGTGGACGAGCGGCCGGAAGAGGTCACCGACATGCAGCGGTCGGTCAAGGGCGAGGTCATCGCCTCGACCTTCGACCGCCCGGCGGAGGACCACACGACGGTCGCCGAGCTCGCGATCGAGCGCGCCAAGCGCCTCGTCGAGCTGGGCCGCGACGTCGTCGTGCTGCTCGACTCGATCACGCGCCTCGGCCGCGCCTACAACGTCTCCGCGCCGACCTCGGGCCGCGTGCTCTCGGGCGGCGTGGACGCGTCGGCGCTCTACCCGCCGAAGCGCTTCTTCGGCGCGGCGCGCAATATCGAGAACGGCGGCTCGCTCACGATCCTCGCCACGGCGCTCGTCGAGACCGGGTCGAAGATGGACGAGGTGATCTTCGAGGAGTTCAAGGGCACGGGCAACATGGAGCTGCGCCTGTCGCGTCAGCTCGCCGACAAGCGCATCTTCCCCGCCGTCGACGTCAACGCGTCGTCCACGCGCCGCGAGGAGATGCTGCTCTCGCCCGACGAGGTCAAGATCACGTGGAAGCTGCGTCGCGCCCTCGCCGGGCTCGACCAGCAGCACGCGCTCGGCGTCATCCTCGACAAGCTCAAGGAGACGCAGTCGAACGTCGAGTTCCTCGTGCAGATGCAGAAGTCGATCCCCCAGACGGGCGGTCGCGGCTCGGGTCACGAGAACGACATCCGCTGACGTGTTCGAGTCGGTCCAGGCCCTGATCGACGAGCACCGCGCGGTCGAGCGAGAGCTCTCCGACCCCGAGGTGCACGCCGACGCCGCGCGGGCGAAGCGCGTGAACCGGCGCTACGCCGAGCTCTCGCGCATCGTGAAGGCGCACGAGGCATGGACGGCGGCGGGCGAGGACCTCGACGCCGCGCGCGAGCTCGCCCGCGAGGACGAGGCGTTCGCGGCCGAGGTCCCGGCGCTCGAGGAGAGCCTGGCGGAGGCGCAGGAGCGCCTCCGCCGGCTCCTCATCCCGCGCGACCCCGACGACGCACGCGACGTCATCATGGAGATCAAGGCGGGCGAGGGCGGAGCCGAGAGCGCGCTGTTCGCCGCCGACCTGCTGCGCATGTACGCGCAGTACGCCGCGTCGCAGGGCTGGAAGACCGAGCTGCTGGAGCGCGACGAGTCGGATCTCGGCGGCTTCAAGAACGTGCAGCTGGCGATCAAGGGCTCCTCGAACGACCCCGCCCAGGGCGTCTGGGCGCACCTGAAGTACGAGGGGGGCGTGCACCGCGTCCAGCGCGTGCCCGCGACCGAGTCGCAGGGGCGCATCCACACGTCGACGACGGGTGTGCTCGTCTTCCCCGAGGTGGACGAGCCCGAGGAGATCCATATCGATCCGAACGACCTGAAGATCGACGTCTTCCGGTCGTCGGGGCCCGGCGGGCAGTCGGTGAACACGACCGACTCCGCCGTGCGCATCACGCACGTGCCGACGGGCATCGTCGTGTCGATGCAGAACGAGAAGTCGCAGCTGCAGAACCGCGAGGCGGGCATGCGCGTGCTGCGCGCCCGCCTGCTCGCGCGTCAGCAGGAGGAGCTCGCGGCCGCCGCGAGCGACGCTCGCAGGTCGCAGATCCGCGGGATGGACCGCTCGGAGCGCATCCGGACGTACAACTTCCCGGAGAACCGCATCGCCGACCACCGCACGGGATACAAGGCGTACAACCTCGATCAGGTCATGGACGGCGCTCTCGGCCCCGTCGTCGCCTCGTGCATCGAGGCCGACGAGGCCGAGCGGCTCGCGTCGATCGGCGACTGACGCCGTCGATCAGCGGGCGCCGTCGCGGCGGTCGGAGGCGTCCGGCCGGTCGCCCACGTCCCGTCCGACCGCGAACGCAGCGGGCTCGGCGCCGTTGAGGGCGTGGTCGCCGAGCAGTCGCGCCTTGAACGGGTAGGGGTTGTGCGACGCGACCGCGCGGGCGTTCCTCCAGTGCCGGTCGAGACCGAGATCGGCGTCGAGCGACGACGCGCCCAGCACGTCGAGCGCGTGCGCCGCGGCGTCGAGCACACGCTGCGAGATCTCGACCTGGGCCGAGGCGACCGCGAGCTCGACCTCCACGAACTCCGCGTCGACGGCCGCGGGATCGGCGTCGCGGTCGAGCCAGACGTCCCAGGCCTCCTCCATGCGGCGCGCCACGCCGTCGACGATCCAGCCGGCGGCGTCGGCGGCGGCGCGGAGTCGGCCGACGTGCTCCTGCACCACCGCATCGTGGCGGGGGAGCTGTCCCGTCCCCGTGAAGTACACGCGCGTCTTGGAGCGGAGCTGCCCGACCGTCTCCCGCGCCGCCGACTCCGCGATCCCGGCCAGCGTGGCGAGGAGGACGGCCTGGTGCAGCCCTGCGCCGCCGCGGGCCGGTCCGCCGGCGGGGAACCGGCGCACCTCGTCCTCCGACACGCGGACGTCTCGGAACACGGTCGTCCCGGTCGCCGTGAGGCGCTGACCGAAGCCGTTCCAGTCGTCGACGATCTCCACGCCCTCGCGGTCGGCGGGGATGACGGGCACGACCGGCGCGCCCTCCTCGTCGACCGCGCCGACCGGCAGCCACTGCGCGTAGGCGTTGCCCGTCCCGTAGATCTTGCGACCGTCCAGTCGGAGCGCGCCCGTCGAGGTGCGGGTCAGGATGGTCCGCACCTCGCCGATCGCCGAACCCCGCGGCTCCGTCGTGGCGCTTCCGAAGAGGTCGCCGGCCGCGACGCGCTCCAGCCATCGGCGGCTCTCGTCCTGGTCAGCGTCGCGGAGCAGCACCTCGACCTGGAAGAAGTGCTGGCGGAGGGCCTGGGGGATGTTCGAGTCGGCGGCGGCGAGATCGCGCAGGAGCAGGAGGAGCTGGCGGAGGCTGGCACCGTGGCCGCCGCGGTCGGCGGGGAGCCGGAGCGCCCCGAACCCTGCGCGTCGCAGCGCCCGCACGGCGTCCCGCGGCAGGTCCCGCGCCCGTTCGCGCGCGGCGGCGCCATCCGCGATCTCGGCGAACAGCGGCGCGAAGCGCGCCCTGAGGTCGGCATCGGAGGTCATCGCGCCTCCTCCTCTCGACGACGCGCGAGCGCGGCGCGGTGGCGCCGTGCCGGATGGCTCTCCGGCAGGAACGGGCCGCCGTCGGTGACCCGCTCTCGCGCCGTGCCAGAGCCGTAGTCGGCCCGCATGGTGCCGCGATCGACGAGCACAGGACGCACGTGGTCGACGAAGTCGGCGAACGATCCGGGCGACACGAGGTACTGCAGGTTGAGACCGTCGACTCCCGCGTCCTGCCAGGCGTCGATCTCGTCGGCGATCTGCTCGGGCGTGCCGACGGCGTGCCGGTTCGCGGCCCACCGGGCGAACGACGCGAAGTCGGCATCGGGGTCCGGCGCCGCGCCGAGGACCTGACGCAGCAGCGGACCGGGATCCGTCGATGCGAGGAGCTCCGCCACGGTCGCACGCGCGGGATACCGGTCGAGGTCCTCCTGCCAGAAGCCGCTGAACTTGACCAGGATCGACTCGAGGGTCTGCGTCTCCCTCAATTCGGCGTCCAGGCGGCGCGCCTCCTCCTCCGTGCTCCCGACGACGACCCCGAGCCCGCCGAGGATCTTCACGTCGCCGGCGGCGCGCCCCTGGGCGACGGCGGCGGCGCGCAGCTGGCGCACGCTCGCGGGCGCCTGCTCGCGGCCGCCCGAGGTGAACAGCACCTCCGCGTTGGCGCCGGCGAATCCGATCCCCGTGCCCGATGCGGCGGCGTTGAAGAGGAACGGGGTCCGCTGCGGGCTCGGTTCCGTGAGATGAGGACCCGGGACGTTGTAGTACGGACCGACGTGGTCGATCGTGTGGACCTTCGACGGATCGGCGTAGACGCCGCGCACGCGATCGGCGACGACGGCGTCATCCTCCCAGCTGGCCTCCCACAGCTTGAAGACGGCCGTGACGTAGTCCTCGGCGCGCCCGTAGCGCTCCTCATGGCTCGGCAGGCCGTCATGGCCGAGGTTCCGCCCTGCCCCGGGCAGGAAGCTCGTCACGATGTTCCACGCGATGCGGCCGCCGGAGAGGTGGTCGAGCGTCGACATCTTGCGGGCGAAGGTGTACGGGGGCTCCTGGAGGATGTTCTCGGTCAGCACGAACGACAGATCCGTCGTCGCGTGGGCGAGGATGGGGATGAGGACGGCCGGGTCGTTCACGGGCGTCTGCATCCCCGTGGCGATCGCCGCGTCCCTGCTGCCCCGGTAGATGTCGTACGGCGCGAGGACGTCGGCGAAGAAGAGGAAGTCGAAGCGGCCGCGCTCGAGAACACGGGCGAGATCCACCCACGCGTCGGCCGTGTTGAGCTCCGTCTGCCGCGAGTCGGCGCGCCGCCACGATCCGTGATCGTGGTGCGACAGCACGAACTCGTTGAAGGCGCTGAAGATGAGGGGACGGCGGCGGGTCATCGCGCGGTCTCCGTGCCGAGCACCTGCTTGCCGATCACTCCGGACAGCACCTCCGTCGAGTAGGCCATGAGCTGACCCGCCTCCGCGTCGCGCAGATGGCGCTGGATCGGCGAGGTGCGCAGGTAGCCGCTCGCGCCGCCGACGCGCACGGCGAGCTGAGCCGTCTCCACGGCGACGCGATTGGCCAGGAGCTTGGCGCGGTCGAAGCCTCCCGCGTGCGCGGGGTCGCCCGCGTCGGCCTGCCTGAGCGCCTGGCGCCAGTAGGCGCGCACCGCCTCGATGCGGCTGTGGTGGTCGGCGACGGCGTACTCGACCCACTGCTGCTCGGCGAGCGGGCGGCCCGCGATGACCCGCGAGCGGGCATGCGCGACGAGCGCGCCGAGCGCGGCGTCGGCGATGCCGAGCGAGATGCCCGCGAGGCCGGCGCCGACGTAGTTCCGGTGGTCGGGACCGGGCGCGCCCCCTCGGCGGTCGGTGCGCAGGAGAGTGCCGTGGAAGGACAGCAGCTGGCTGCGCGTGCCGCGCAGGCCCAGCGAGTCCCAGATCGGGATGACCGAGATCGTGGCGTCGGGCTCCACGCCGAAGAACGCCGGAGCTCCGTCGATCGCCACGTTGACGAGGAGGTGGTCGGCGATCTCGCTTCCCGACACGAACCGCTTCGCCCCGTCGAGCGTGTAGCCGCCCTCCACGGGGGAGGCCTCCTGCTGGGGGGTGAGGAAGCGGTTGCCGCTCGTGGGCTCCGAGAGCGCGTTCGCGAAGCGGTCTCCCGCGAGCAGCGCGTCGGCGTAGTAGGAGCCGAGCGAGTCGGCCGTCAGCTGTGCGAGACCCACCGCGGCGCCCAGGTGCATCGTCCAGATCGTGGCCACGGCGGGGTCGGCCTCCGCGAGGGCGCGCACGACCTCGCCGAAGAAGGCGTACGACGCGCCCCCTCCGCCGAGGTGCTGCGGCAGCGCGGCCGCGTCGAAGCCCTCCGCGTGGAGCCGGCGCAGCGCCGCCTCCGGCAGCCGGGCGTGCTCGTCGTTCTCGGCCGCGTCGGCGGCGAACGAGGGGAGCAGCTCGTCGAGGCGGGCGCGCAGGCGCCGTTCGTCGTCGCGGACGAGCGCATCGGTGACGGTCATGGGTTCCTTCCGTGTCAGGGCGCACCCGGTCCGGAGAACCGGGCGAGGACGAGCTCCTCGAGCGTCGTCACGAGGGTGTACACGACCGTGGTCGCGAGGATGAAGACGGTCGCCGTGGCCCACAGTGCCGCGTACTGGGATGTGCCGGCCGCGCGCATGAGCTGCGATCCGGCTCCCTCGCCCGTGATGAGCCACTCCGCGATGAGGGCGGCCGAGAGCGACTGCGGGATCGCGAGCCTGGCGGCCGTGAAGAGCGCGGGAACCGCGGACGGGAGCCCGACCTTCCAGATCTGCGCCCACCGCCGTCCGCCGAAGACGGAGACGACGTCGAGCGCCTGCGGAGATGCGCCCGCGATCCCGAACGAGATCGTGACGAGAGCCGAGAAGAACACGACGATGAAGCCGATCGCGGCGAGACCGGCGTCGCCGCGGCCGAACACGAGCACGATCAGCGGGGTGAGGGCCACCAGCGGAAAGGTGCGCAGCACCATCGCGACGGGCATGAACGCGGTCGCGAGCGCGGGGAAGAGGGCGAAGAGCGTCGAGATGACGGCGGCCCCGCCGAGCCCCGCGACGTAACCGATGCCCGCGTCGTGGGCGGTGACGGCGAGACCGTCGAGCACGAGCGCGCGGTTCGCCGCGGCGTCGGGCACGGCCCAGAGGTACGACCAGACGTCGATGGGCGACTTCGCGATGAACGGGCTGATGCCGGTGACCGCCAGGAGGACCTGCCAGACGACGAGCAGCGCGATCACGGTGCCCGCGAAGACGGCCGCGCGACGGCCGACGGATGCGGCGATCCGGGTCATGCGAGCCTCCTCCCGCCGTGCGCCCAGGGAAGCGCGACGCGCGCGACGGCCCCGATGAGCGCGTAGCCGAGGCTCGTCGCGAGGGCGGCGCTCAAGCCGAAGATCCAGGTGCGCTCGACCTGGATCGAGCGCTGCGCGACGGCGAGCGCGACGCCGACCCCGGAGTCGACTCCGCCCAGGTACTCGCCGATGATGGCACCGAGGATCGCGGCGGGGATGCCGATCTTGAGGGCGTTGAGGGTCGCGGGAAGCGCCGCGAACAGCTTCACCTTGACGAACAGGTCCCAGCGGCTGCCTCCGTAGGCGGCGATCATGTCGGATTCGATGCGGCGCGTGGCTCGCGAGCCGAGAAGCGCTCCGACGAGCGTCGTGAAGAGCACGGCGATCGCCGCGAGGAAGATGGAGGGCGTGCGTCCCTGCACGACGGCGAGGACGACGGGGCCGATCGCCGCTGCCGGAGCGCACTCCACGAACAGCGCGAGCTGTCCGACGGGTGCCGAGAGCGACGGCAGGAGCATGACGACGACCGCGAGCGCGAGGGCGATGCCCGCACCCCAGGCGAACCCCTGCAGTGCGCTCGACAGGGTGACGCCGATCTGCGCGGCGTAGTATCCGGCTCCGTCGGCGGCGATCTGGCGCACGAGGTCGGGCGGCGACGGCACGACGCCCGTCTCCCCGAAGGTCGTGTCTGCGGTGATCCACCAGGCGGCGATGACGATCGCGAAGCCGACGGCCCCGAGCGCGTACCGCGCCGCCGCACTACGCCGCATGATCGTCTGCGTCGCGGGCGGTGCGGAAGAGGAGCTCGACGAGGCGGTCGCTGAGCGCGTGGAACTCGGGAGAGCGGATGACCTCGATCGTGCGCGGGCGGGGGAGGTCGATCGGCACGACCTCGACGATGCGACCCGGCCGGTGCGACATCACCGCGACGGCATCGGAGAGCAGGATGGCCTCCTGGATGCCGTGCGTCACCATGAGCGTGGTCGACGGCCGCTCCGACCAGATCCGCTGCAGCTCCAGGTTGAGGCGCTGCCGCGTCATGTCGTCGAGGGCGCCGAACGGCTCGTCGAGGAGGAGGAGCTCGGGCTGCACGACGAGGGCGCGGGCGATCGACACCCGCTGCCGCATCCCGCCCGACAGCTGCGCGGGCCTGGCGTGCTCGAAGCTGGAGAGCCCGACGAGCCGGATGAGGTCGTCGACGCGGCCGCGGTCGGGGGAGCGGCCCGCGAGCTCGAGCGGGAGGGAGATGTTGCGGCGGACGGACCGCCATTCGAGGAGGGCGGCATCCTGGAACGCCACGCCGACGTCGTCGCGACGACGTCCGCCGGCGACGTCCTCTCCGTGTACGCTGACCGTCCCGGAGCTCGGCTCCTCGAGGCCCGCGAGGATGCGGAGGACCGTCGACTTCCCGCAGCCGGACGGGCCGATGAGCGAGACGAAGCCGCCCCGCGGCACATCGAGGTCGACGCCCGCGAGCGCCTCGACTCCACGACGCCCCGCGAAGGACTTGCGGAGGCCGGCGATATGCAGACCGGCGTCCGGCCCCGCCGCGGGGGGGGCGGAGGCCGGGGCGGGCGGCGGGAGGCGGCGCCGCGCCCG